>PXCX01000319.1 GCA_003565195.1 PVC group bacterium
GCAACGGTTGTCCGGCGGTCGATCATGTATCCCGTATGTATGCCTTTGGCAACTGGCTGGGTAGCGGACAAACGCGCGCCTATGACGCGGCGGGTAACATACGCTGGACGTTCGATGGGGGTGGCGGCGCCTCGGGCAGTCCGGTTTGGGCCGACGGCTATGTGTTCGCCGGCGCTCAAGATACTTCCGACCTTTATCTGCTTCATGATCGCGATGGCAGCGTCGCCATGCGCCTCGACGGCAGCGGTCCGCCGGCCTTCGGACGGAATACCTTTTTTTCGATCGGCAACGACGGAACGCTGTACGCATATCGGGCCAACGCGCAAACTCCGGACACCACGCATACCATTACGATCGCCGTGACGGGTAACGGCGACGTGGGTCCGCTTGCCAATCAAGTACAGGTCGCGCAAGGCGGCACCCCGTATTTCAGCATTTCCGCCAAACCGTATCATCATGTCGTCGATGTTCTCGTCAACGGCATATCCCAGGGGACACCTGACATGGTTCGTTTTGCGGGTATCACAAGCGATCAATCGCTGGAAGTGATTTTCGCCGTCGACACCTATCAATTGCAGTATTCGGCCGGCGAAAACGGGTCCATCGCGGGCGATACCTTGCAGGTGGTGGACCACGGCTCCGACGGGACGGCGGTCACGGCGCAGCCTGTATATGGCTACGATTTCATTGAATGGAGCGATGGCACCACCAACAATCCTCGTCAGGATTTTAAGGTAAACGCCGATATCGATGTCAGCGCCCGCTTTGCGAAAGGAACGGTACGTCGGGGGTTTTCCTTGTCCAATATCGAATACTGGGTTGGCAACGGCTCGAATCGGGCCGCATTGGTCATCGACTGGCACGACGGTGCCAGCCCGCACGCGCTGGCATGGGGCTATCGTTGGGATGGGCACGCTACCGGTATGGACATGTGGCAGGCCGTCAAAGATGCGGATACTGGATTAACTGGTGTCATCACGAACATTGCCGGCGCCGACATGCTGACAGCCATCGAATACCGGCGGCCACGCCGGCCGGCCGATCTTTTGCCGGAAACCGGAGGTCAAGGCATGCGCTGGACGGCTTACACATGGGATCGTGAAGAGGCGCCGGATCAAACCAATACATGGAGTTATTGGGTCAGCGACACCATGACGAATTATTCGGCGTCCGGTTTTTCGCGATCGGATGACGGTCCGCTCGACCGGACATTACGCGATTTGTCCTGGGATGCCTGGAGTCGCGCGCCCAAGGGGCATACCAATCCGCCAGGCTGGATTGCGTCGGCATTGTATTATCCCTTTGCAACCGAAGTGCGCGATTATTCGTTCGGCGATGGGGTGTATCCAGTCGATATTATCAGCGGCCAGCCATTTACCAATGACGTGGTGGCGTTGGGACGTCCAACGGTTGACACCACCGGTGACGGCCGGGATATTCCATTGGAAGAAAGCGTTCCTCTAGTTCCCCTGAATTCCGCCTTCCGGGCGCACGAACTGGTTAGCATCGGCGAAAACGGTTTTATTGAGCTGGCTTTCGAAAACAAGGTGTTCGATAATCCCGACAATCCGTACGGGATGGATTTCATTGTTTTCGGCAATAGTTTCCAAATTATCGGCGGCGGTACGCCTTGGAAAAACCGTAATCCGAATGAAACGCTGGCTGGCAATACCTGCTCCGTCGATCGTGGATTGGTCTCGGTGAGTCAGGATGGTGTGACTTGGCATGCGTTTACCAATGGGCCCTATGCTGACGATTTCGCGCCGACATTGGGACGCGTATATGATCCCGACAATGTCCAGACCAATCTCGGCGACTGGAACGAATGGTGGAGCGGGCCAACCGATCCCACTGTTCCTGTCGATCCGTCGCTGGTTCCAGCGAACTGGAATGGAATGAGCGTGGCCGAGATCGCGCAACGCTACCGCGGTAGCGCGGGGGGAACCGCCTTCGATATCAGCCGTCTGCCGTTGGATCCATGTCCTGATACCGGATGGAAATGGATTCGCTATGTGCGTGTCGAGCGGAGTGCAATGAATAACGTGGAAATCGACGCCGTGGCTTCGGTCTCGCCGGCAACGCCCTACGACCTCTGGCGTAACCAGCATTTTGCCTGGCTCGACAATCCGGTGGTTGAAGCGGACGATGCTGATCCAAGCGGTTACGGAGTGCCGAATTTAATGAAATACGCCTTGGGCCGCAATCCGCTTGCGATGGGCTATGATCCGATCGTTTCGCTGAGTCTGTGTACAACCGGCGCTACGCACAAATTGCTGATTCGCTACACCCAAAACACCGAGGCACCCGATGTTCACGTCGATCTGGTTGCCGCCCCAAAGCTTCCGGCAACGTCTTGGAATGGGGAGCGCCTGCGGTTGTTTGCCGGGGACGAAAACTCCACCAACGGTCTTGTGAGCGTAACCGGCGAAATTGCCGCCGATGCCGATGCGGAATACATCCGGCTGAGAGTCCGGCACGATGGCGAGGATTAACCGTCAATGCGCAATAGCAAACAATGAACAAAACTTCACAAACGGGCAAATCCGCGTTTACCTTGCTGGAACTGCTGGTTGTCATGGGAATCATTGCGATCATCGGCGCTCTGCTCATGCCCGCCTTCCACCGAGCGAGGGAAGAATCGCGACGGACGTATTGTCTGAGTAACTTACGCCAAATGGTGTATGCCGCAACCATCTACGATATGGATCATGGCGCGTTGCCCCCGGTTTTTGAACACAATTACGCAACCGGAGAGTCCAAGACATGGGAAAACTTTCTTTGGGAGTTGGGTGCCGAATATCAAATCCAGCAGTGCCCTTCGTTTCATGGCGATGCCATGTGGGAGGGGGATCGCTATACGGGCTACAACTATAA
>PXCX01000063.1 GCA_003565195.1 PVC group bacterium
TCAAAATCGGGCAGTACCAAATCATGCCGGATCATCTGCATGTCCTGGTACATGTCGTGCAGGCGTTGCCGGAAGGCGTCACGCTCCAGCGCGTAATCCGCGGCTTTAAGCTGGGAGTCAATCGCGCGTGCAGCGAGGCGGCGGACGGCAGGCGCGTTCGCGTTTTCGAGAAGGGTATGTACGACAGCCTCGTGTTCGACCGGGAACATTTGCAACGGGAAGTGGCTTACATTCGCGATAACGTACGGCGTTACCGCTTGCGCAAGGCCCATCCGGCGTTATTCCGCCAGGCCGCGATCGTCGGCCGGTTACCGGACGGTACGCCGCTTTGGGGGTTCGGCAACCGTTTTCTGATCGAACATCCCCGCCGGGTGAA
This sequence comes from PVC group bacterium, assembly GCA_003565195.1. Lineage (GTDB taxonomy): Bacteria > Verrucomicrobiota > Kiritimatiellia > CAIKKV01 > PXCX01 > PXCX01. Next base: position 377 of record PXCX01000063.1, read on the forward strand.
TGTGCAGTTTTCGCGTCGGGCGGCGGAAACCGGATGGCCGGCGATCGCGGAATCATTGGAACGCCTTCTCAGACAGGGGTTCATCTTCGTGTCGCCGTTTCTCTCGCCCTTCGAGAAGCGGGTTCTGCAAACCGTGGACCGGCAAGGCGGTCGCGCCATCCGGCTCACGCACGAACGGTTCGGCGAGCGTTACCGGCCCGCGGGCCGGTGTTTCGATCTGTGCGCGGCGGGGCGGTTGCTGGAGCTTTCGGTGGCGGGCGCCGTTCCGAGGGGTGCCCGCCTGGACCGGGCGGCGTGTCTCAAGCTCAACGAGGTTGCGGGGATGATTGCGACCACTCAGTGGTCGCAATGGAGAGAGGAAAAGACCACACAGTGGTCGCAATGGAGAGGGGAAACATGAAAGACCTGGTTATTTACGGATGCGGCAGCGTGGGCCGTATGGTCGAACAAATCGTTTTTGATATCAACAAGATAACGGCTTTGTTGGAATATCGTCGGCTTTATCGACGATGATCAGAGCAGGACGGGAACATACGTGGCGGATATTCCCGTCTTGAGCGGGAGTTCCTGGCTAACCCATCATCCCGCGACAAGTGTCGCGCTGGCGTTTTCCAATCCAAGCCAAAAGCAAGCGGCGCTTGAAAGGCTGCGTTCCAGCGGTTCCGTCGACTTAGCGACACTTGTTCATCCACGCGCCTGGATTGCACGACGTGTCGAAATAGGCGCAGGAACACTGATTTATCCAGGTGTACATATCGATGTCGATGTCAAGATAGGAAGTTGCGTGCTTCTGAACAAACTCTGTAGCGTGGGTCATGACACACGGATTTGCAACTTCTCGACCGCGGCGCCGGGTGTAAACCTTGGCGGTAATTGCGTGTTCGGCGAAGGCGTCGAGTTCGGGATCAATAGTTCAACCATTCAGGGCGTCAAGATAGGCGCCGGGGCTGTTATCGGCGGCGGTGCTATTGTGGTTCGCGACATTCCCGACAATTCCGTTGCTGTCGGGGTGCCGGCCAAAGTTGTCAAACAACGGGAACATTAACAAACCATAAATAATAAGGAGAAAATCATGGCAACACAAGAAAATCTGCAGGAAGCGTTTGCGGGGGAAAGCCAGGCGAATCGCAAGTATCTCGCCTTCGCGAAGAAGGCGGAGGAGGAAGGTTATACGCAAATCGCGAAACTATTTCGTGCGGCCGCCGAAGCGGAAACCATTCATGCACATGCCCATTTACGGGTAATGGGCGGGATCAAATCCACCGCCGAAAATCTACAAACGGCGATCGCCGGCGAAGGCGAAGAGTTCAAGAAAATGTATCCCATGTTTGTAGCCGAGGCCCAAAATGAAGGGAACAAGCAGGCGGAGAACTCCTTCCAGAACGCATTGGAAGTTGAAGAAATTCATCATGGATTGTATTCGAAAGCCGCCGAAGCGCTGCAAAGCGGCAGCGATCTTGCCGCGACCTCCATTTACGTCTGCCCGGTATGCGGCAACACAGTGGAAGGCGATGTTCCGCAGAAATGCCCGATTTGCGGTGTTCCCGGTGCAAAATTCTTTGAGATTACCTAGCCAGCTCCGCTGAAGTGTTCAGAACGTCGCCATCTCACAGAAAGTTCGCGGAAATGTCTGACTCATCTACTCAAGGAATCCATGATTAAGAAGCCAAAGGGAACGGCTGCTGGCTATTGATTTACCACGTTCTCCGGTTTTCCTTCCAGAAATGTTTTTAAGTTCGCCACCGCGGTATCCATCAGGCGGCTTCTGGCAGCACGGGTGGCCCAGGAGATATGCGGCGTAATCAGACAGTTTTCGGCCATTAACAGAGGATTGTCGGGCATCGGCGGTTCGGTGCTCAAAACATCCATTCCGGCACCGGCGAGACGGTGATGGTTAAGCGCCTCGGCCAACGCCTGTTCATCGACCAGCGGACCGCGAGCGGTATTGATCAAAAAGGCTCCGGGTTTCATTAGCGCCAACCGTTCAGCATTGATAATTTTTTTATTGTCTTCGGTGAGCGGACAGTGCAGACTAACTACATCGCTTTGCCGCAGCAAAGTTTCCAGTTGCACCATTGGCACATCGGTTGCGTCGCCGGCCAGCGGATCATGCGCGACAACCTTCATCCCGAATCCCCGCGCCGTGGCCGCCACGGCGCGCCCGATCCGGCCGTAGCCGATCAGGCCCATGATCCGGCCTTCCAATTCCACCAGCGGATAATCCCAGTAGCAGAAATCCCGGCTTTGACACCATCGGCCTTCGCGCACGGTCCGGGCGTGGTGTCCGACATGTTGCGCCAATTCGAGCAGCAGGGCGAACGTCATCTGGGCCACGGAACGGGTTCCGTAGGAGGGGATATTGGTGACGGGAATGTCGCGCTCGCGGGCGGCACCTATATCGACCACATTATACCCGGTGGCCAGTACGCCGATGTATTTAAGCCGTGGCAACTGGGCGATGGTATCGGACGTCAGGGGGGTCTTGTTCGTGAGCACA
>PXCX01000140.1 GCA_003565195.1 PVC group bacterium
CCACCAGACCGGGAATAACCAGCCAGCCGGCGGCATCCAACCGATTACAATCCGGCCCCGCCGGTGGCACGGCGCTAAGGCAACCATCGACGATATAAATATCCCCGACCTCATCATGCCCGGTTGCGGGATCGATGATCCGTCCGCCGGCAATGATCATATCCATGGGTTCACAAGGTTTCACTAGCTCCTTAATCTAAACCTTTTGGCGTAAAAAACAAGAAAAATCATGCGAACAATATGGACGTCTTCGGTGTCGCGTTTTGCGTGTCGGAGGGATCGGGTACAGGGTATCGGCAAGTTAACTGTGAACGCTTACCCGTTTTTTTATTCTTTGACAAATATTTTTTTCTGTTATTATGGTTTGCGGTTTGTTACACGCATGAATCGCCTATGAATCGCCTATGACACATCCCTCGCCAACGCCCCATGATGGACCGGCCACGACAGTTTCCAAACGTGAGCTGGAACGGTTTTACCGTTCACCCATGCAACAAACCCTTCTCAAGGAATTGCGGCAATTGATTCAACCGACCAACGCCAAAACCTGTCTGGAAATCGGCAACCAAGGCGGAGCTTTTTCGTATTTTCTGCGTAAACACGGGGGAAACTGGCAAACCCGGCTGACCTCGGCGACGGCCGTTGAAACCACGCGCCACCTGATTCCCGACGGTGACATCGCGGAACTGACGCCGGAACGGCTTCCGTTTGACGACAACACGTTCGATCTGGTGGTTGTGGTCGATTTGCTGGAAACCATGCCGGATCCCATACCGTTTATTAATGAATGCCATCGCATCCTGGGATCGAGCGGCTATCTTGCCCTCAACGGTCGCTATGCCGGTCGCTTGACACCCTTGGGCCCTTTGCGGCGTTATCTTGAACGACGCCGCCCGATATCTTCCGTTCCGCCTCGTGAATTCAGCAAAGCTGATCTTTTCGAATTGCTCAAGACCGGATTCGACGTAATCGAGACCCGGTCCTATGCCAATTTTTTTTCCGAACTGGTTCATCTTATTCTGCAATCGTCGCTTCAGACCATTCCTGCGGATGCCGCCGATGTTTTTGACCGCCGGCTGAAGCGGCACCGGATTGCGCATCCTTTTTTTCGGCTAGCGTTTCAACTGGATTACCTGCTCTATCCTTTTCACGGCAACCATTGGGTCACTCTGGGGCGCCGCCATGCCTGGCTGCCGCGCAACTCGCCCGTATTGCGGAAAGCGGAATCGATCACCGGCGCCGTACTCAGCACGGTCCGCTGATTATCTCAAGTGGGCTACGCTGCATAAACCGGCTCACCGTCAAGCCACGTCATGGCCGGCGTCAAATCGTCTTGCCACAAGACCGCATCGGCCGGTTTGCCAACCGCCAGGGTTCCGGCCTCCGGCAGTCCCGCGATACGCGCAGGCGTCATCGTACCCATGGACCATACCATCGCCGGCGGTTCATCAATCCATTCGAGAACATTCGCCATAGCGAGATTCATGGTTAACGAGCTACCCGCCAGCACTCCATACGAGGGATGGTTGGGATCGGCGATGCGCGCACCATCGCCAGGCTTGGTACGTACCGGGTATCCCCATGACGTCGGATATTCGGCCGGCGGCAAGCCGGCGCCGATATTGGCATCGGTAATCACGGCAACGCCGGAACAGGTTTTAAGCCGAACCGCCAATTGTATCGCCAACGGATCTACGTGACAACCATCGGCAATGACGTCAACTGTGGCGTCGGGATCGGCAAGAAAAGCTTCCACCGCGCCCACGGGACGCACCCCGGGATCGGTCGTTTCTGGTATCGGAAAAACATCATAAAAATGGGTGGCATGCCGGGCGCCGGCAGCGATCGCGGCGCGCGTCTGATCCGCCGTTGCGCGCGTGTGGGTCACAAACGGTTTGATACCCCGCTCACACAATCGCTCGATGACCGGAATGATCCCGGGGGTATCCGGGCTTAACGACATGACTTGGACCCGCTGGCGGCAGGCATCAAGCAGCTCTTCCAGTAGTTTCACATCACCGTCAATCAAGTCGCAGCCGGCGCCCGGCAATGCCATAAACGGGCCTTCCAAGTGTAAACCCGGTATTTTGACATGCTTAACCCGGTCCAAAGCTTCAACCAAAGCCGCACATCGGCAAAGGGTATCCGGACCCCTGCGCGGCACAACCGTCGGTAGTACCGTCGTCGTTCCAAACCTAGCAAATTCAGCGGCCGCCGCCAGCAAATCGTCCGGCCCATTATCGAACCGGAACCGCATCACACCATGCACATGCATATCAATCAGGCCCGGCGTCAGCCGGCGTCCGCGACCCTCGATCACCGTATCACCCCGAACCGGTTCATCCAAACCTATGGCAGCCACGATGCCGCCGTCAAACCGAATACTGCTGTTCAAACTCTTTTCGCCGGGGAAAATACATTGCACATCATGAATGAACGTCGCCATTGGTTGTTTCAAAACTCCGTTCCAAACATGGAGCCAACGGTCGGGATCGAACCGACGACCTGCTCATTACGAGTGAGCTGCTCTACCAACTGAGCTACGTTGGCTTAAAAAGGAGGTTTCATGGTACCATCATACCGTTTAAAGTCAAGCCCGGAACCACTTGCCCTGAATTGCGGATTGTTGATTTATGATTTATGATTTGTTCCTGGAAACAAGCGCTTTACGGTAGAGTAGAGAGGGGGCGCCCTTTCGGGCAGCCGCCCTCCCCCTCGTCGAACCGGACATGCAGATTTCCCGCATCTTATGTTGTGCGCAACATAAGATGCGTTATGTGGCGAAGCTCGTTATGTGGCGAAGTCGCTGTAAGTGGCTGGTACGACGGCCCCGACCCCTCTGAGTTCACCACATAACAAGG
>PXCX01000001.1 GCA_003565195.1 PVC group bacterium
AATCGATCCGCAGGGGCGAAATGGTCCGTCAGAATAGGGACACACAAAACATCTATCTGGCAATGCATTATGGCTTCGCCGCAAACGAGCACGCCGGCTTGGCAAAATGCTTATGGCAAAATTCCAGACTTGCCCTGCATCACTTGCATTCGGGCCTTTTTTGTGCTAAATTATATGCTAATTGATATTTATCGTCCGACCGATGATTGTCTGTAGCGGGTTTGATAGCGTTTGAATCGGCGGGTTGATGCACAGGAGGTTTATCATGAATAAAAATCGCAACACTCGTTTTCACTATCCATTTAAGCGGGGAGCGGCGCTTGCCGGGTTATTGCTGATTTTCGGAGTATGGACGGCCGCTATCCGTTCGGTTGGCGCCGACCAAAGCGACGCGGATGACCAGGCCATTCAAGTGTTGGAACGCGCGTCGCAGGCGTTTACCCGGGTAGCCAGGCAAGCGACGCCCGCCGTTGTTTTTATCAAAGTCGAAAAGACGATTGAAGCGCCACGCCGGCAAGCAACCCCGTTTGGTGATCCATTCGATTTCTTCGGGGATGACTTTTTCCGTCATTTCTTTGGCGATCCGCGCACACCCCGTCGCCAGGCACCGCCGCGGCAGCAACGTCAGGTCGGTCAGGGTTCAGGTTTTATTGTCACCTCTGATGGCTATATCCTGACCAATAATCATGTCGTTCGTGATGCCGATAAAATCACGGTTCGTTTACATGATGGCCGGGAGTTCGATGCCGAACATATTGGCGGCGATCCGCAGTCGGAAGTGGCTGTCATAAAAATAAACAGCGATGACGATTTGCCGGTCATCCAGCTTGGGGATTCGAATGTTCTGGAAATTGGAGAATGGGTGATTGCGATTGGTAATCCGTTTGGTTTAAGCGAAACCTTGACCGTCGGCGTTGTCAGCGCCAAAGGGCGCAGCGGGATCGGTCTGGCGGATTACGAGGATTTCATTCAAACCGATGCGGCCATCAACCCCGGCAACTCGGGAGGTCCGTTGTTGAACATCAACGGTGAAGTGATCGGCATCAATACGGCGATTTTCACCCGTAGCGGCGGTTATATGGGGATTGGGTTTGCGGTGCCGATTAACATGGCCCGCGCGATCAAGCAACAACTGGTTGAAACCGGTGAGGTGGTCCGCGGCCACTTAGGGATCGTCATCCAGGAGGTGACCCGTGATTTGGCGGAATCGTTTGGCTTGGATGAACCGCGCGGTATCCTGGTCGGAGATGTCGTGCCGGATTCACCGGCTGACAAACACGGTCTCCAACAGGGCGATATTCTACTGGAACGGGATGGCCGTGAAATCAAGGATGTGGCCTCGTTCCGCAATGAGATCGCTTTGACGGCGCCCGGAACCGCCATCGCGTTGACGGTTTTCCGCGATGGCAAAACGATCAGCAAAACCATTGAAATCGGAACGCTCGACGACGCTGGAATAGTGACCAGCGAAGACGAGCAAACATGGCAGGAAAAACTCGGGTTGAAGATCACCGAATTAACCGGTGAAGCCGCGGAACGGTTTGGTTATGAACCCGGTCGCGGGGTGCTGGTCGAGGAAGTCCAGCCTTACGGGCCTGCCGCACGGGCCGGTGTCCGGCCCGGCAACTTGATTGCCAGCGTCAATCGGCAGCCGGTCGGAACGCCTGAGGAATTCTATCAGGCATTGGAAGCCGGCGGCGACACCGTACTGCTTCAGGTACGTGACGGTCGTCACTCCCGGTTTGTCGCCATTCGTCTGAATTGATTACCGATGAGAACCCGAGAACCATCATATTATTTGGGGCTTGATGCCGGCACGCAAAGCCTGAAGGCGTTGATTATTGATGCCGACCTGAAGTCGCAGGCGGAATTCGCGGTGAATTTCGACCGTGATCTGCCGCAATTCGGCACCCAGGGCGGCGTGCATCGTCATAAGGACAAGCTGACCGTCAGCGCGCCGCCCCTGATGTGGGTGGCTGCCTTGGATCTATTGTTGGAGCGGATGCGCGCACAAGCGTTCCCGTTTCAGCGTTTGACGGCCTTGTCGGGCTCGGGTCAACAACACGGTAGCGTTTATCTAAATCAGGGGGCTGCCCGAACCCTGGGCCATCTTTGCGCGGGTAAACCTTTGCAGGCCCAGCTTGAATCGATTTTTGCGCTGGATCAATCGCCGGTTTGGATGGATTCCAGTACCACGGCGCAATGTCGGGCTCTGGAAACCGCGTTGGGCGGCGCGCAAGCTGTGGCCGAACTTACCGGATCGCGGGCCTATGAAAGGTTTACCGGAAATCAGATAGCGAAATTGTATCAAACTCAGCCCGAAACCTATGCCCAAAGTGAACGGATTGCCCTGGTCAGCTCCTTTATGGCCGGATTATTGACGGGAACAATTGGGCCGATCGATTTTAGCGATGGCTCGGGAATGAACCTGCTGGATATCCGGCGGCGTGAATGGGCGGATCCCGCCTTAAACGTCTGCGCACCGGATTTGGCTCCGCGGCTTGGGACGCCGGTGCCATCGCATACATGTCTGGGTACGGTGGCCCCCTATTTTGTACAACGCTACGGATTTTCGGATACCTGCCGTGTGATCGCTTTTTCCGGCGACAACCCCAACAGTTTGGCTGGGTTGCGATTGCAGGAAGCGGGCGATATCGCGGTCAGCCTGGGAACCAGTGACACCGTGTTCGGTTCGTTGCGTGATCCGCGACCATCCGGAAAGGAGGGCCATGTTTTCGTCAATCCGATCAATCCCGAAGATTATATGGCCATGATTTGTTTTAAAAACGGGTCGCTGACCCGCGAATGGGTGCGTGACCGCTTTGGCGGCGGGTCCTGGAAGGCCTTC
>PXCX01000139.1 GCA_003565195.1 PVC group bacterium
CGGCGCGGGCGGTAACTACCGTGGATCCGGACAACGGAACGATGCTTGCTGATGTCTGGAGCATCGATCCACAGGCAGTGCCTACACGCAACGAACGCGTGGTCACCGGCGAATTTCCGCGAACCGTACATGTTACACTCGAACTGGAAGTGTATCGATTCAGGGAGGATGAAACCTCGTGAATGCGACCCTTACCCGAATTTTGCAAATGCTGCATGTTTACTATGACAAGATCATCGCGTTGATGGTGTTGTTGGTGTTGCTGGTATCCTTGCTGATCCTGTTGGTCCGTATCGGCACCGATCAGGCTGAACATGAACGTTTCAAGCATGAGATCGAGAGTCTGACGGCTGCCCATCCGCAACCTGATCCGTTGGATTTGGCGATCTTCGAGAATGCACGCCGTAAGTTGCATCAACCCTTTCAGTTGACGCCATGGGAACGGTTGGTGGCCACGCCGGAACGGCGAGTTCATTGCGTTAATTGTGTCCGCCCCATTCCTTTCGATGCCGAAATATGCTCGTTTTGCGCCCATGTTCAGCCCGACGAAGACGCGCCGCCCAGCGACGCATGGGAGGCGGAACACGGTATCAATCCACGCGATCCATCGGTAATGAACGCGGATATCGACGGCGACGGTTTTACCGTTATCGAGGAATACATATTCAATACCGATCCCAACGATCCCCAATCGCATCCGCCGCCCTGGGTGCGGCTGCGGCTCGCTCAGATCGTCTCCGAACCTTTCGAAATGTTGTTCATGGGCCGGGTGCGGGGAACCCGGCGCACGCATTATCAGATCAATATGCGCGCCGACGGCCGGACGTTTATGGTTGAAATGGGGGAAGACGTTGAGGGATTCACCCTGGCCGATTTCGAAGAACGGTTTGATGGCGAAGGATACGATCGACGGGATGTCTCGGTGCTGACTCTGGAGCGCGGCGATGTCGAGATTAAACTGGTGCGAGATCAGGTAACCCCTCATTTGCAGCACCATGCCAGAATAATTTTCGATATTGATGGCTCGGAATATCGCGTGATCCGGGGACGTGAAATCGAGGTCATGGGCAGGGTGTACCGGGTTCTTGAAATCGATCCCGACGAAAGTCGTGTTCTGCTTCAAGACGAAAACGAGGAAACGCTTTGGATTGGCGAAGAGTCGGTCAGTTACAGGGAAATCGCAGACTTCCGTTGATGATAACGCCAATCCGGCATGTTTTCAGGTTAGACAAATTTTGATTATTGTTGTATACATCGGAGGACCGAAAGACGAGATTCTAATAGATAAGCGAGTATGTTTTTAGGAGACTGATTTTATGATACGGAATACATTCAACATGAATCGCCGCGCGGTTTTTCTGCTTTGCTTGATGGTGGGCATATTGCCGGTCCTGAATGCGCAGGATATTGAACCGGCGCCACAAGCCGAAGATCCACCCGAATTTGGGCAAGCGGCAGACAACGATCTTGAGGCGGTTGATTTCTTGATGAACGATGCCCCTGACGGCGAGGTTGCGCAAGATGAACCGCAAGAGGCGCCGGCGGACGAGCCTGAACCTTTCGATTGGGATGAACCGCAAGAGGCACCGGCGGACGAGCCTGAACCTTTCGATTGGGATGAACCGCAAGAGGCGCCGGCGGACGAGCCGGAACCTTTCGATTGGGATGAACCGGAAGAGGCACCGGTAGACGAGCCGGAAGCCGTTGAGGAGGTGCTGCTTCCCGACTTTATCGAGGATGACCAGGAAGCAGCTCAGCTTGTCGCCGCCCAAGAAGAAATCCGGCGACAAGCCGAGGAAATCGAGGGGCGTCGTCGCATCAGCGAGGCGCGCCAAGCCGCCGATCGCGGCGAATATCAACAAGCATTGCGTTTCTTCGACGCGGGCTTGCAACGTTTACCCGTGCGTCGCGAGACCGAAGCCTTGCGCCGTTCGGTGCAGGCGGAACGTTTGGATGTGCGTTACCGTTTGTTAAGGGATGTTGTGGCGGATGTCGAAACCCGTGATGCCGCGATCAGTGCCCGCGATCGCGCTCGCGAAGCTTTACAGGAAGCGCCGGATCATCGCGGTTTGCAACGCTTGGTTCGCCGGGCGGAACGCCAGGTCGACCGTTTAAGGCCGCCGCCGCCGCCGCCGGAATACGAATCCCCGGAAGTTCGCGAACGGCGCGAACGCGTTCGCGAGTTGATGGATGACGCGCGCGGGTATCTGCGTACCATGGATTTTGCACGCGCACGCGAGTTGTTTGAATCAGTGCTTAGTCTCGAACCGGACAATGTAGAGGCCATGAGATATCTGCAGGAATTGCATGACCAACGCTATACCGTCAGCTCCCTCGAGCGCGAAGCCACCAAACGCGATATGATGGCCACCGTGCGCGATACCTGGCGTCCGCGTGAATATGAAGTCGTCGACGTGGAACGGCCGCGATTGGAACCTGACGAGCCGGATATTGGGATCCTCCAAAAAATGGAGCGAATCGTCATTCCCCAAATCGAGTTTCGCCAGGCGAATATCCATGATGTGGTCGACTTTCTGGTGCGCGCCAGCATTGATGAAGATCCGGAACCGGATCCCGACCAGCGTGGCGTCAATATTATTTTGAATCTTGGCAGGGATGCACCCAGTCGGCAACCGGAGATGGATATTCCCGATGATCCTTTTGCGGATTTGACACAGGATCGGCGCCCACGGCCTTCGCGTGTTGGTGAGGATATCACAGTGACGTTTACCGCACGTTTTATCACGCTAAAACAGGCGCTGGACATTATCACCCAGGTTGCCGGCCTGAAGTATCATATTGAGGGTAATGTGGTCATGATAGTGCCGCACGACTACGTGGTC
>PXCX01000111.1 GCA_003565195.1 PVC group bacterium
GATGCCCAGTGGTTGAGGTGTCGGGGTAAATGAGGCGGCTGTCCAGATAAAATTAGTCGATACCTGCGCCGCGGCATGATGGTGGACAGGAAGGCACAGGCAACTCGGGATGGCGCGGCAAGACGGGCCGCCGTCCCCGTTGCCGGCCAACATCCTTCCGGATGATCGGGACAAGGAACTCAAGGACTGGTATCTTTTCAACAGCGCCGGGTCGCGCTTGCTTCGGATTAGATGAACCGCCCGGTGCGGACCCGCATGCCGTGGTGGTGTGGGAGCTGGGGGCGAAACGCCCCCGGCTACCCGATTCTGCGACAGAATGATTGATGTCAACATCGGATTGTGGTAACTTGCATTATGTCAAACAAGGAGATGCCGTATGCATAATGAATTTACAGCAATAATCGAACGCGATGACGAGTGGTTTCTGGCCTATTGCCCAGAGGTGCCCGGAGCCAACGGCCAAGGGAAAAACAAGACTGAAGCCGTCAAAAGCCTATCAGAAGCTATTGGTCTGATTTTACAGGATCGCAGGGAGGATGCGCTGCGAGGATTGCCCGCCGACGCTGAAAGAGAGCTTGTGTCTGTAGGATGAAACGAAACGACCTTCTTAGGCACCTGCGCCGGAACGGATGCTATTTGAAACGGGAGGGTGGATCGCATTCGCTTTGGAGTAATCCGCAAACGGGCTGGGTTGAAGCCGTACCGCGACATACGGAAATACCGAACCGCCTTGTCCGCAAGATTTGCAAGTGTCTTTCAATACCGGAAATCGGATAACGCAGAACAACACATCGGAGGGTATTTGGCGCTAACGCGCCAAAACCCTCAATGTGAGCGTTCTGCTTCATCGGAGGGACATCGAAATGCAGATATGCGCAAAGGACAAACAAACGCTACGACACTTGGCTGAACGCTACAGCGAAATAGCGTGTTTGGATGTTCAGAAGGAACGCATAGAACGGTACTACCGAACCAATGCGCTGGAGAACGTTCGTCCTGTGGTCTTGATTGACGAGGTGCCGTGGGGCGAAATCAAGGACGAAGCGCTGACGAATGCCTGCGCGCCAGAGCTCGGCTGGATTGAGTCACAACTGCGACGCGCACTTTATCAGTGGGCGCATTTTCAGGTTGATCGGGTGGTGACGCCGGTATTTCAGGTTGTCAAGCGGGCGCGCTGGCTGCGCGGCATTGGCATCGAGGTCAAGGAGCAGCAGATCAAGGGCGATACGGGCGCGTACATCGCTTCTCATGCCTACAGCGACCAACTCAGCACCGAGGACGACCTTACGAAGCTGCACCCACCGGAGGTTATCTATGACCAAGCCGCGGCCGAGGCGGCGGTTGCGGTTGCGGAAGAGGTGTTTGCCGGCCTCATGGATGTTGAGCTCGTGGGTTGGGGCGGGCTGCATTTCAGCATCTGGGATGACGTGGCGAGGTATCGGGGCGTAGATAACCTGCTGATGGACCTCTCGGAACGTCCGGAGTTCATGCACGCGACTGCCCGGCGTTTCATGGAGATCGGGCAGGCGCAGTTCAAGCAACTGGAGGAGCAGGGACTGCTTGATTCGCGCCCGGTCCTCCTGCATTGCACAGCGGCCTCTGCCCGCGAACTTCCGGCTGCGGATTGCACGGGGCATTACCGGCCCAAGGACGTCTGGGGGCGTTGTGCCGCCCAGATCTTCGGCTCGGTCTCTCCCGCCATGCACGACGAATTCGATTTGGCATACAACGAGACGCTATTCAAGGAATGCGGTCTCCTGTACTACGGTTGCTGCGAACCGATGGACCGCAAGATCGATATCCTGCGCAAGCGGTTCAAGAATCTGCGCAAGATATCCATCACGCCTTGGGCCGATCCTCAGCGCGCGGCTGAGAACATGGGCCGCGACTATGTCATGGCGGCAAAGCCCAATCCGGCCTTCGTAGCGTCGCCCCGGTTCGATCCCACGCCCGTGGAAGCGGAGATTTCGCGGTACTGCAAAGCCTGCCGAGAGCATGGCACGACTCTGGAGTTCGCACTCAAAGACATCAGTACGATCGCCAACAATCCGGAGAACCTAACGCAATGGGCAGCCACGGTAAACGCCACCATTGACCGGTACTACTCATAAGGCAGCGGACGGATCGCAAGAAAGGGAACGCCGAACCACATGGTGGTGGATATTCGCCGCCCGCTGCGCGGTCGTCAAAACCCACGCCCTGAGCGTTCTGCATAGGGGGATAAGTTGAAGTGAAACTTGCTACAACAACCGCCGATTTCCGCGTCTACTCCGAGAAAGCATCGGAGATAGTCGACTTGTTCGATGGCACGGGCTTCCGGTATCTAGACCTTAACCTCTATAGAAGCATATACCCTGGGTCGCCTTTTTTGGGTACGCACTGGGAACGCTGGATACAGGACGCGGCTGAAGCCGCAACAGCGAACAATATGTTTTTCTGCCAAGCGCATGCGCCCGATGGCAACCCGTTCTCGGCCGGTGAAGAATATGACGTATTTCTGAACGCAACCGTCCGCTCGATTGAGGCCTGCGGCATGTTGGGGATAGGTCAAATCGTGGTTCATTCAAAAGATATTGGAGGATTTCCCTCCAGAGAGTACCACAGGCTGAATTTGAAACGCAACCGCGACTTCTTCTCCCGCTTATTTCCGGCGATGGAGAAGACCGGTGTCCGCGTGCTGGTCGAGAATAGTTGCGACCGACACGCTCCGAGCAAAGAGAACACCAGGCATTTTCCCTCCACTGCGTCGGAACTGCTCGAGATTACGGAGTACATTGACCACCCCCTGCTTGACGCATGTTGGGATACGGGTCACGCCAATGTCCAGGGCGTGGATCAGTACAGGAGCATCGTTGAACTTGGGGACCGTCTTCGGGGCCTCCATATTAACGATAACTATGGCGATATGGATTCCCACGTGGCGCCGTTTCAGGGTACGATGAACATGGACTCTGTCATGCAGGGACTGCTGGACGTCTGCTACCGGGGCTATTTCACATTCGAGGCCGGCAACATCCTGCGCAATGGCGCAGTGTGGCCCAACTACCGACGAGAATGGCACTTCCGGAACGAGAAGGTGACGCGACTCATGGATGTCCCCGTCTCGCTGAAGCGCCAGGCGGTCGCATTGCTGTATCAGATCGGGAAGCACATGCTCACGGAATACGGCTGCTTCGAGGAGTGATTGTATTCGGCAGCGATACGTGCGAAACGTGGGAGGCCCCTGCTCCTCCCCGGCGCAAGCCGGGGTATGTAAAGTGACGAATCGGAGCGGAACAAACGGGAGTTGTGGATTCGGACCGATTCATAGTAGTCCGAGCGTGGGAGAGCCGCGCACATGCGCCCTGCATCCAGCAGGGTCGGCAAAGGGATCGGCGCGATGAACGCGCCGGAAGGCAGTCCACATGTGGAACAGACAGGCCGAAGAACATGTGCAAGCTGTGCTTGCGACCGGCATTTAACCTGCTTTTGCGGTTGCATTTCCCCGCGTCCGGTGCTATAAATCAATATTTCGGCCGGCCTTTGCCCTGGGATCGGGGTCGAACAACCGGACAATGCCAGATTGGGGATGCTCACAATGAACAATCATTCCACAGGGGATATTCCGCTTTTCGATGCGCATAACGACACCTTGATTCTGCGCGAGGTACGCGGCGATCCGATTGATTTTTCGGTGGTTGACGAAGCTTATGATGTCGATTTGCCGAGAATGCGGTCCGGAAATCTTATGGCCATGTTCGTGATGGTCGGCGACAACAACCTCGTTCAATCGGTGCGCTTGATCGATGCCGTCAGACGCATGAATCAACGGTATCCTGACGATTTTGCGCATTGTTGCACGCAGACGGATGTTTGCGCCGCCAGGGAAGCGGGTCGGATTGCGCTGGTCATGTCTATTGAAGGTCAGGCAATGTTCGCTGAAGACACGGCGCTGCTGCGTCAATGGTATCGACTCGGGGTGCGCGTTGCCGGTCTTACACATGGCGAGGGTAAATTCGGCGGTCCGCCGTCAGCACTTCAATACGATCGATCCTGTGCGCAAATGATTGCTCCCGCCCAACGCGCCAGATTGCGACGGCGCGAGAAGGGATTGACGCCGTTTGCCCGCGAGAGCCTGGAGGAAATGGCCCGGCTCGGCATGGTTCTGGACCTGGCACATGCCAACGATGCGACGTTCTGGGAAGCAATCGAGAATTATCCCGGTCCGGTTTGCTGCACACATGGCAATTGCTACCGTTTGTGCCCGCAGGGACGCAACCTGACCGATGATATGCTAAAGGCGTTGGCCGAACGCAACGGTGTACTCGGCTTGTGTTTTTACAGCCGGTTCATCGATGCGGATACACCGACGCTGGATCGGTTTGTTGATCATGTTGAACATGCATTGGGAATCCTCGGCGACAATGGAGTGGCGATCGGCAGCGATTTCGACGGTGTCTCCCCGGAACAAACGCTTTTGTTCGATGATGTCTCCAGAATGCCCGATTTCTGGGACGCCGTGGCAAAAAGGATTCCGGCGAATTGCCTCGATAAAATCGGCTGGAAAAACCTGTTGCGCTTGTTGCCGGAATAGTAGCAAGACGTTGGCTGAATAATAATGCACATACTTAATATTGGATCGGTCAATATTGACCACGTATACGAGGTTGACCATTTTGCACTTCCTGGCGAGACAATCGCCAGCACACGGTACGGCATCTTTGCGGGCGGCAAGGGATTCAACCAGTCCATTGCGCTTGCCCGGGCTGGCGCTCCGACCCGGCACGTTGGGGCAGTCGGTCGAGACGCGGCCTGGCTGATCGAGAGATTGCAGCGCGAAGGCATCGACATCGCGCAGATCAAGGCAACCGACATGCCGACGGGCCATGCCATCATACAGGTGGCCCGGACGGGCGAGAACGCGATTGTGCTTCATGGCGGAGCCAATGGTACGGTCGCAGCGGAGGATGTGGCGCGGGCCGTGGCGTCCTGCTCCCGGGGGGACTTTTTGCTGGTTCAGAACGAGACCAGTGCGGTGGCGGAAGCCATCCGCGAAGGGAAGCGCAGGGGGGTTAAAGTGGTGTTCAATCCGGCGCCGATGTCCCCGGCGGTCCACGACTACCCTTTGCAGGACGTAGATCTCTTCATTCTCAACGAGACTGAGGCCGAAGATTTGACAGGCCGGAGTACTCCAGAACTTGTGCGCGTCGACATGGTAGCTTCATTTCCTGATGCCGCCACAGTCCTGACTTTGGGACGTGAGGGCGCGGTATTCATGAACGCAACCGGGATTCTGCACCAACCGGGTTGTGCCGTGAAGGCCATCGATACGACCGCGGCGGGGGATACGTTCATCGGATACTTCCTCGCTGAATTCATGCGGACCGGCGAGCCGGTCAAGGCCTTGAAGCTAGGCTGCCGCGCCGCGGCCATTTCCGTGACGCGGCCCGGCGCTTCAGATTCGATTCCATGGTTGCAAGAAGTTCTTAACCATACAAAGGTGGCATAGCATGAATAAGTACCCGCAATTGCCGGAATACAAGAAGTTGGTTGAATTGATTACCCTCCAGGCGCAACTCAAGGCGGAACACGGTGCCGAGGGTATTGCCCGACCGCTCGCCCGAGCGGAACTGGCTCTGCGAGCCGCGCTGCGCGAATTGCAGGCGCTGCCGGTCGATCGCGAGTTGGCTAAACGGGAGCCCAATGACCTGGAGGCGATCCGCGCACTTCGTCCGCGGGGACCGCGACGGCTGTGGACCGGCTTGAATCTGAAGGTCTATCGCGACCGGTTGGCTGGAGCTTTTCTGGGAAGAATGGCCGGTTGCACTTTGGGTGCGCCTGTCGAGTTCTGGCCGATCCCGAAGATGGAAGCGCTGGCGGCGGAGAACGGGGAAGCTTTCCCGCCGACCGACTACTGGGGCTATGTGCCTCAGCCAAAGGAGAAACGCTATTCCATGAGCCCGCGGGAGAATTATACCCGCACGAAAATGCGCGGCGTCCCGGTGGACGATGACACCATTTACACGTTGCTTGGACTCCTGATCGCGGAGGGCTACAGCCCTGAGTTTTCGACGGCAGATGTCGGTGCCGCATGGGTGAAGTACCTGCCTTACGCGTGCACGGCGGAGGACGTGGCCCTCAAGAACCTCAAGAAGGGCATTCCGGCCGGTCAGGCCGGAGCGCAGGACAATCCCTACTGCGAGTGGATCGGCGCTGATATTCGGGCCGACCCATGGGGATACATGGCTCCGGGTTGGCCCGAACGGGCGGCATCGATGGCATACCGGGACGCCTACCTGAGCCATCGGCGGCAGGGTATCTATGGCGAAATGTTCTTTGCCGCCGCCCTGGCGGCGGCGTTTGCGGTCGATGATCCGGTCGGGGCCTTACGCATCGGCCTATCGGAGATCCCAAAGAATTGCGCCTTGGCCAATGCCGTCCGCTGGGCTCTACGAGTCTCGCCCGACATCAAGGACTACAAGCAAGCTCGTGCCGCCACGGACAAGAAATTCAAAGGAATGCATCCCGTCCACACGATCAACAACGCCTGCCTGACAGTGTGGGGAATCACGATCGGTAAGACGGATTTCACGCGGGTGATCGGCGAGACGGTCGCCATGGGGATGGACAACGACTGTACGGCCGCGACGGCGGGAAGTATCGTCGGCGCGGTTGTCGGCAAGCGCAGAATACCTTCGAAGTGGTACAAACCCTTTAACGACACCATTCACTCGTACTTGTTGGATCGAAAACGCTTTTCTATTCGAGATGTCCTCAACCGCTTCGAGGTACAAGCCATGGCAATCCACAGCCAACCAGCAGGTGCAGGCGACGCGCCCAAGCCGCGTACCTGAGCCGCGACGTTCGACAGAAAGCAAAGCGATCATGAAACACTTTACGTATAGGGGCGCAAAAACACGGGAGATTAGCTTTCCTCTGGGGGGAATAGGCTCTGGTTGCATTGGTTTGGGCGGGGTAGGCCACCTTGTGGACTGGGAACTATTCAACCGGCCGGCCAAAGGCACGCGTAACGGGTTCAGCCACTTTGCGGTCAAGGCGGAGGCGAAAGGCAATTTGCTGGACGCCCGCGTGTTGCACGGCGACATCGCTCCACCTTATAACGGCGCAGGGGCCATCGGCTACACCGGCTTCGGTTTCGGCGTGGCGCGGGAGACCTTGAGCGGGCTGCCCCATTTCCGGCAGACGACGTTCCGTGGCGGCTTTCCGTTCGCCGAAATCGAGTTCCGCGATTCCGCTTTCCCCGGCAAGGTGACGCTGACCGCTTTCAATCCGCTGATTCCGCTGAACGACAAAGACTCCAGTTTGCCGGCGGCGTTCTTCACGATCACAATCCGCAACAGTTCCCGGCAAGCCATTGACTACACGGTCGCTTTCACAGTGCGGAATCCGGCGCGCAAGAAAACGACCAATCGGTTTGAGAAGCGCCCCGGCGCGCAGTTGCTGCACATGACCGGGGACTTGGAGGCGTCGGACATCGAGTTCGGCGACTTCGCTGTCGCGACGGATGCCCCCGCAGCGCATGCACAGGAATATTTGTACCGGGGCGGATGGTTTGACACGCTGGGCGTGTACTGGCAGGATTTCACGACTCCCGAAAGGATGAAGTCCCGCGGTTATCCCGCTCCGGGATCGGGGGACCACGGGACACTCGCCGTTCGACTGCGTGTGCCTGCCGGCCAGCACACGACGGCACGCTTCGTGTTCAGTTGGAATGTGCCCAACTGCGAGAACTACTGGACGCAGAAGACGTGCAGTTCCGATTGCGCGGAGGACGGCTGCAAACCGCGGACTTGGCGCAATTATTACGCGACACTTTTCCCGGATGCGATTGCCAGTGCTCGGTACTGTCTGGAGAATTGGGACCGGCTGGAACGGGAGAGCCGCCTCTTCCGCGATACCTTATTCGCGTCCACGCTGCCGCCGGTCGTGTTAGATGCGGTCTCGGCCAATATTTCGATCCTCAAGTCGCCGACCTGTCTGCGGCTGGAGGACGGTTCGTTTTACGGTTGGGAAGGGTGTCATGGCGACAAAGGTTGCTGCGAAGGTTCTTGCGCGCATGTCTGGAACTACGCCTACGCCCTGCCGTTCCTCTTCCCGGCACTCGAACGGAGCATGCGCGAACTCGATTACCAGTACAACCTACGCCCGGATGGAGGCATGCCGTTCCGGCTGCAATTGCCACTTGGCAGCGGGCGCTCGGGCTTCCGACCTTGTGCCGACGGACAATTCGGTGGCGTCCTGAAGGTCTACCGGGAATGGAAGATCTGCGGCGACACGGATTGGCTGCGCCGCCTTTGGCCCGACGTTCGACAGTCACTGGAGTTCGCTTGGTCGCCGACGAACGAGGACCGATGGGATTCGGAGCGGACCGGCGTGTTGCATGGACGGCAACATCACACGCTCGATATGGAATTATTCGGGCCAAACGCCTGGCTGACCGGCTTCTACCTGGCCGCGCTCAAGGCCGGCGAGGAAATGGCCGAAGCGTGCGGCGAAGACGCTGCTGCCGCCGAGTATCGTGCCATCTTCGCGCGCGGGCAAGCGTGGACACGTCGGCACCTGTTCAACGGCGAGTATTTCGGCCAAGGCATCGAGTTGGGTGACCGAAAAGTACTCGCACCGTTCGCGAGCGACCCCAAGACGTTGGAGTCTTACTGGAGCGAAGAGCATCGTGAACTGAAGTACCAGATCGGCGACGGCTGTGGCATTGATCAGGTGTTGGCCCAATGGCACGCCGACTTGATCGGCTTGGGCGATGTGTTTGACCCGCAGCAAACGACCCAGGCGCTGAAGGCAATTTACCGGCACAACTTCAAGTCTTCGATGCGAGACGTGTTCAATCCTTGTCGGCTGTATTGCCTCGCCGATGAGGCGGGGACGATGATGTTCACATGGCCGAAAGGGCGGCGAAAACCGGTCATCCCTATTCCGTACGCCGAGGAAACGATGCACGGCTTCGAGTACCAAGCGGCCAGCCATCTGATCCGGCGCGGGATGATAAAGGAGGGGTTGGCGATGGTGAAGGCCGTGCGCGATCGGTACGACGGCGAGCGGCGCAATCCGTGGAACGAGATCGAATGCGGCAGCAACTACGCGCGCTCGATGGCCAGTTACGCTTTGCTAAATGCGTTCAGCGGGTTTCAGTTCGACATGGTTCGACAGCACATCGGCTTTCATCCGGCGCAGACTGTCGGCGGGCGTTTCCGGTGCTTCTGGTCGTTGGGGTCGGCCTGGGGAGAAATCGACATCCGCGCCGATGGCGCCGTGCTGCGAGTGAAATACGGTGAGCTGACGATCAGGAGCATCGCCGTGAATTGTTTTGATGATCGGGCGGACGTTGTGGTCACTCACCAAGGGCGTCGCATCCCATGCAAACGAATCAAGGATGTCATCGGTTTCGGCGCACCGTTGATCCTTTTTGCAGGCACGGTACTGCGTCTGAGCGGAACAATAGATGGTCGAACAAGACATCGTAGGGTATTTGTCGCTAGCGCGCCGGAACCCTCAATGTGAGCGTTCGGCCATATATGCGAAAGGGCACCGCACTTTGGCCGGGAAAACAACAGTGCTCAAAAAAGGAGAAAGGTTATGGCGATGGTTGCAAACAGATCAAGAAAGTGTGCAGGCAGGATATGCACATGCTATCTATCGGTTCTTCTGCTGTCCGTGTTGTTTTCTGCCAGCTCGGTTGTAGCACAACCAATTCCGGAAGTTGGCGACCGGGTATGGGCTCAGTGGACTCCCAACGCCTGGTTTCCCGGTACAGTGGGAAGGACGATGGATGTGGGGCTGCATATTGAATTCGAAGACGGCGATAAGGCTGACCTGCCGGTATCACTTGTGGTTCCTGACCGTAATCCTAACGCAACCGCAGTAACAGTTGGTAGCCGAGTTATTGCGCGGTGGCACGACAATCGGTATTACCCTGGCACTGTCACATCCATAGCAAATCAGCACTATGATATAGCCTTTGATGACGGTGATGTGCGCAACAGATTGACGATCGATCAAATTCGTATGATTAACGAATAAACGTTCTTCCTGTTGACGGTTTATATTCGGGTGCCACTCATCAATACTGCAATGGCTAAAGGCGGAGGCATTTTTTGGGCGGCGCCGGCAGACAAGGCAGCTATCCAGATATTCAATGCGATACAGCGGAAGAGAACACATGCATATATCACGCATCGATGGAGATTGATTGCATGGATACTAAAAATTATGCCAGCCAGTATTTATGAAAGGCTTTAAAGGTTTTATAACAATGCCATGCACACGGATGTAAATTTCGCCGCGCTACATTCCCGCCGGTGATGGCAATCGTTATCCCGTAAAAGAAATATGCAACTTAATCCAACGGCTAATTCCACACGCATTACGATTGAAACAGGCGACCTAGACGTCGGTGATCTCGTACTTTGGGTGCCAGAGTGCATCAATACCAATACCGGAACCTGCGCGGTCTATCCGGTGGGTTTCTGGCATGGGTCTTCGCGGAAATTGCACCAGATGATTCCGGTAGAAACGTCCATTGGCCCTGGTAACTGCCCGAAGATTGATGTAACCACGTTTGAGTGCTGTGGCATCCGCGTGCCGACAGACAATCCCGTCGAATGGCGAACCCATGTTGTTGCGGAAGGGGATCATGTCGATTTCACGATTGAACTCACTAACCTTGGCAACACCCCCCTGCAGAAAGCCGCAGCAGCCATTTGCCTCAAGTTTCTGAAGGCTTCCTGGTGGTCGGATGAAACCACATTTGCATGCGTCGATGGTGAAGCGGTTTCCATCATGCAACTGGGCCGAGAAGCTGGCCGCCCAAATATGTTTCAGGCCTATCTGCTGAAGGACCAGTCATTCGACCACATTTTCTTTCGCGAGTTCTGGGGGTTCAACGCGCATCGGATCGACAGGGCTCTCTGGATCAGTGAAAACTCCAAAGCAGGAGTCTGTGTTGGCATTCAGTCCAACACCGCCTACTTCATTCACAGCAACAAAGATAATCCGTGCACCGACATGATGCTCGCGTTTGGTGACATTGCTGGAGGCAAATCAGCGAAAGCCACTGGCACGGTATTGCGTCGCAAAGGCGCAGCACGGGAACAGATGATGAGCATGGGATAACAAGGCGGTGGAACACTACGCCGCTAAACGCGGTGCGGTTCACCGCCAGCGTTCGTTGGGCCAAGGAGAGATTGATGACAATGAATGACGCACGATACGCAAGTTGCATGGGGATGGGCCCCAAGCAAATTCCGCATTGGGAGCATTGGTCTAACCCGGATGCTGAGACCTATCTGACCGGCATAGACTACTATGCGCACCCGAGGCTCTGCCGCATAAGATTGAACGAGCTGTATCCCCAACTTCAGCTTGGCATACCGGCAACTGACGACCCCAAACCCAGGCCTGAGGAACAGGCGAATCAAGGCAAAGGCCGGTGGGGCGATGCCTATCGGAACCATTGGCAGCAAGAGGTGGCGTCGCATCGGTTTAATAATCTCGACGATATACTGATGTTCAGCCCGCTCCGGCAGGCCGATTTCACAGGTTGGCGCACGGTGGAAGAGGACGATTTCAGTAGCGAGGAGGTCATCTACCGGCGCTATCGCAAGAAATATCCGGCGGAATGGGGTGATAAGGCACCGGAGGGATCGTCCGCGTCGGTGTTTTTCTACAACACGATGTTCATGTGGCCGATGCTCTCGTTTGGTTACGAGAATTTTCTTAATCTCTGCTTGGATCCGGAATTCGACCGCATTATGGATGAGTTCGCCGAGATCAACCGGCGCGTTTTCCGTGCATTCGCGAGGCTGCCGGTCAACTTCGTCGTGTGCCACGACGATATCGTTCTGTCCTCCGGACCGGTCTGTAGCCCAGCCTGGATGCGGAAGCACATCTTCCCTCGCTACGAGGAGTTCTGGGACATCCTCAAGAAGGCAGGAAAGGAGGTCATCTTCATGGTGGACGGCTGCGTGGATGCCTTTGTTGACAACGTCATGGCGTGCGGTGCGCGGGGCATTATCAGCGAGCCGTTCACTGACTACAAAGCCATTGCCAAACGGTACGAGAATTGTTTCATCGCGGGAGAAGGCGACAACCGGATTCTCATGCGGAATGATCCGCGTGAAATCCGCAGGATGGTTGAAACGATGGCGGAGACAGGACGGATGTCCGGTGGTTATATGATGTGCATCGGCAATCACATCCCCTTCAATGTTCCAGACGAGGCCGTCAAACGATACCTGGATTTGTCGCAAGAACTGGCACACAGATGATAGAGCGAAGGCCCAACCAGCAAAATGCTCGGTACGGGCCGAAGCGTTCAGTGTTCAGGTGTTCAGCGACGCTTTCGTTTCCCGTTATCGGCGTTTTTTTCGCGCAAGATCATAAATCGTCGCATAATATCATGTAGAGCCTATAGACGCGCGGCGCGGGTTGCTATACAATTCCCGCAATCCAAAAAGAATCTGTCAGGTCCGGCTGAAACGGCCGGGAAAAGTGCGAAAGTTCACGACAGGGAGGACGTTATGAAATCGGCAATTCGGGCGGTCATGATGGGGATCGGGTTGGTGGTGC
>PXCX01000097.1 GCA_003565195.1 PVC group bacterium
ACCTGAACACTGAACGCTTTGGGCCGCAACAACTTAGTCAGACGCATGTGAAATGTTCGACTCATTTACTCAAACAATTCTCGAAGAAGGAACTATCGTCTATGCGATAGAGATCCGTCGCTTCTTCTGTCGTAGGTGTGTCCAATCAGACCTCCGCTCTCCTGACTCCGTTCGTCTTCCGCCGAGGCCCCTTCGCTCCACGGGCATTACCCCGCTTCAACACTACTACGAGCCTCTCCGACTCCCGCTCGCAACCACCCGCGAGGTTATTGATTCCCCCGAAGGCTTGTCGGCTCCCCCGACATCGCGGCGGGTCTCCCAAGTTCCCGGCTGTTCTTCCCGCGCGCGCTATCTCCTCCCACCCCGGAGAGCCCTGCCGCTGCTTGCGATCATTCCTTCACGGCAGATACCGGCTTCATCTATTTCGACAGACTGGCCACTCTCAATTCGCGTAACGAGGCTGAACCGAGTTCGCTTCCGCTATGGCTCGCGCGTTCGCCTTCCCAGGCTTCGACGTCGGAATTGCTCCCGAGCATCGCTGGGGCGGCTACATGTGCAACGATCAATTTACATGGCAGACTCCTTTCATTCTGCTAGAAACAGCCAAGCTTTGCTTGGCGCACCGAAAATACGCGGATTATGAATATCAAGACCTTCAAGATGTCGCGCATTGCGCAACATGCGACTCGATTCAATCCTGGGTTACGGAATCATCAATTGACGTTTTCCAGTCCGCGGTTTTGGGCAATCAGCACCGAAATTTTTCCATATTGCGCCTCACGTATACTTTCTGTTAAGATTTCAGAATTATGAGCGAAAATCCTGTTCAGCCAACGCGACCCATTGAATGGATACCCGATCAGCCTCCGGATCTGATTCCCGGGAAGCTAAGAATCCTGGATCAAACCCTGTTGCCGAACGTCTACCGTACGCTCGCAACGGATAACCCGGAAACGGTTTATGAAGCGATCCGCATGTTACGTGTGCGTGGTGCGCCGGCGATCGGCATTGCAGCCGCCATGGCCTTGGTTGCGGCCATTCAGAAAGAGACCGGAAGCACGGGAACTCTGCTGGAGTTGCTGCATCGGACGGCGGATCGCTTGGCTGGATCGCGTCCGACTGCAGTGAACCTGTTTCAAGCACTGGACCGCATGCGCGCAACCGCGAGGCGTCATGCCGGTGCGGAGGCGCGTATTTTCAAACAAACACTGGCTGCCGAGGCGATCGCCATTCGCGACGAAGATGCCGCGATGTGTCGCGCGATCGGACGTTTCGGCGCGGATTTATTGGCTGACGCTAAAACTTTTATGACCCATTGCAACGCGGGCAGCCTGGCCACGGCGGAGTTCGGCACTGCTTTGGCGCCTTTTTACACGTTACATGCGGCAAACCGTTCGATTCATGTTTACGTTGATGAAACACGCCCTTTATTGCAAGGCGCCCGTTTAACCGCCTGGGAACTGCAACAAGCCGGGATTGCCTGTACCGTCATCTGTGACAATGCCGCGGCGCATCTCATGCGCCGCAAATCGATCGATGCAGTGGTTGTGGGCGCCGACCGCATCGCGGCTAACGGCGATACGGCCAACAAAATCGGCACCTATGGTCTGGCCCTGCTGGCCAAAGCCCATAACATCCCGTTTTACGTCTGCGCACCCACAACTACGCTGGACATGCAATGCGCCGACGGCGACGCCATTCCGATCGAAGAACGCGACATACAGGAGATCACCCACGGATTTGGCGTCAACACCGTCCCAACCGGCGTCCCGGCCTACAACCCGGCGTTCGACGTCACCCCGGCCGATGCCATTACCGCAATCATCACCGAGCGTGGCGTCTTACATCCCATGTAATGATCTCCAGCCAGCGATCGCCAAGCGAACTGAGGCGCCAGCGCTCGCCACTGCGCACAATCAAGCGCATACCGTTGCGGCCCAACACGTTTTCATCGACCTCGATCACTGTCGCCGCTTGTCGGCTCGACAAACCGGATTGTTCGGATTTGCTGGCAGGCCGCCCCGATAGTGGGGTTCCCGCTTCCGAAACCGCCATCGTAATCGCTTCAAAGGGCTGGTCATCTCCACGCCATAGAAGCGGGTAACGTTCGAAGTAGTCGGGTCGTACCGTTGCCGCGAATACCAGCACGAAGGCCGGATCCAAAATTTTGAGATGGGTCGCCATGCAGAAACGCGGCAAGCTCTCACCACCGCCGTAAACAGCCAGCGGATCAATCGGCGACAGATTCCAACCGTGTCCGACGCCATGATTGAGGCCGTCGTGCCGTTCCCGTCCCCATGCCTCGAAATAACTGTTATAAAAGGTGCCGATTTCAAAATGCAAATGAGCGCGCACCATGGGAATCCCGGTAGACGCGGTATTCCCCATGCGCCCCAATCTGCGTCCCCGTTCCACAAGCTCGTCGGCTACAATTCCGTCCGCGATATCGGCCAAATGGGCGTATAACGTGTAAATTTCGCCCAACCGATCGTCATGCGCCAGGACCACATAAATCCCGTAACTCGAATTGCCGCCGACCGGATTGACGTATACCACGCGGCCCTCGCGAACCGCAATGACCGCATCGCGCGGCGCACCGGAACGGTTCCTGCGCAGTGGCGCGATATCGATTCCGGCATGGAACCGGGGCAACAAGCGGCCGCCGCGTTGAACGGTTCGCACCGATCCGTACAGCGCCGATTGCACCCGGCCGGATGCCGTCGGCATATACACCGCAGTATCATTGGTCGATGCCAGGTTGGTTTGCGCCGTCGGATAACCATAAAACGGTAGCGGGACAACGGTGCGACATGCCGGTGGCGCAGCGGGTGCG
>PXCX01000148.1 GCA_003565195.1 PVC group bacterium
GAGCCTTGATGACCAGAACATCTTTCATCTTGCGCATACCGACCCGCAGGGTTTCGTCGGCGAGTTGCCGGAATATGTGACCATCGACGAAATTCAACGGGTTCCGGAACTGGCGCTCGCGATCAAGTGCAGCGTGGACTCCAACCGCAAGCCCGGTCGCTTTCTGTTGACCGGTTCCGCGAACCTGCTGCAATTGCCGCGCCTGGCGGATTCGCTTGCCGGACGCATGGAGATCATCCACCTGCATCCCTTGACGGAGGCGGAGAAGGAAGGGGCCTCCGGGCGTTTCCTGGAAACTTGGCTCGAAGGGAAACTGGACACGACCCTGTCGGCCTCCGAACCGCCCAAGGCCTCCTCTCTGCCGCGGCGCATGATTGCCGGCGGCTACCCGGAAGCGTTTCAGCGTTCGCCACAGCGGGCACGCCAATGGCTGGCACAGTACATACAAACCATTGTCGAGCGTGACATTCACGATATCAGCCAGATCAAAGAAGGGCGCGATGTGGCCCGCTTTATTGAACACATGGCCCATCAGACGGCGCAATTGCTGAATGTGACGGAAACGGCTAAAGCACTCGGGCATACACGGGCAACAGTGGAGAAATATCTGGCAGTTCTGGAGAAGCTCTACCTTTTGCGACAGCTTCCTGCCTGGCATCGGAACACGCAAAAGCGTTTGATCAAATCGCCGAAGATCCACATTTGCGACAGCGGACTGGCCGCGGCCCTTGCGGACATTACGGAAACCATGTGGATGCATGACCGCGCCCGTTTTGGGCACCTGCTGGAGTCGTTTGTCGTTCAACAAATAAGCAGTCAGGCAAGTTGGGAGAACGCCGGCATCCGTCTCTGGCATTATCGGGATAAGGACAAGGTGGAAGTTGACTGCGTCCTGACTCGCGGCAGACACACCTGGGGCGTTGAAGTGAAGGCGGCCGGCAGTATTCAGTCATCGGATGCCAAGGGGCTCAGACGGCTGGCCGAGCAGGCTGGCAAGGATTTCGCGGGCGGCATGGTCTTGTATGACGGCGCATCCATCCTGCCGATCGACAAAAAGCTCAACATCTATGCCGTCCCCATCTCGAAACTCTGGGAGCTTTAAGCCATGCCTAACTTCATCTCAGAGGACAATATCGAGCAGGCCATGGTGCAGCGATTGCAGCACCTTTGCGGCTATGACGCGATGAACTGCTACACGGCCGATCCGGACGACACCAACGACGGCTCCGGGCGCACCGACAAGCGGGAAGTCATCCTTCGTGACCGGCTCAAGGGATCCGCCGTTGCGCTGAACCCCGGTTTTCCCGAGTCTGCCATCGACGATGCTATCAAGCAGCTTTGCGATAAGCGGCAGGCATTGGCCCCTATCGCCGCGAACCGTGAGTTGGACAGCCTCATCCGCGACGGCGTGCGGGTCGAGTTCAGGGATGAGCAGGGCCGGAATCGGAAGGAACGGGTCAAGGTCATTGATTTCAGCAATCCCGCATCGCCGCACAATCAGTTCCTCGCCGTCACTCAGCTCTGGATTCAGAGCATCGGCGCAACGGCGAAGGCGGGGTATCGCCGTCCGGATATCCTTCTCTATGTAAATGGCCTGCCGCTGGTCTTCATTGAGCTGAAGAACTCGAATGTCAAACTGCGCACGGCCTACGAGGATAATCTGACCCACTACAAAGCCGACATCCCCCAGCTTTTTCTCACAAATGCCCTATGCGTGCTCTCCAATGGCATCGAGACCCGTGTCGGGAGCATGAGTGCAGAGTGGGAACATTTTTTCCCCTGGCTGCGCCCCGATGATGAAAAGGAAAAGGTCAACCGGGAGCAGATACGCGAGGAAGGCACGAGTGCCGAACGTTTTCTTGCCGGTCTCTGTCCCAAAGAGAAACTGCTCGATTACGTCGAGAACTTCATCCTCTACCACAAAGAGACACAAAAGATCATCGCCCAGAACCACCAGTTCATCGGCGTCAACAAGGGGTTCGACCGATTTCTCCGTCGGGAGGAGCTCGGCGGGAAACTCGGCGTGTTCTGGCACACCCAGGGCTCGGGGAAAAGTTTTTCGATGATCTTCTACGCCCGAAAGATATTCCGCAAATGTGCAGGCAATTACAGTTTTGTCGTCGTTACAGACCGCGAAGATCTGGACGGGCAGATTTACCGGAACTTCCTCAACACTGGCACCGTCCGCAAGGCCGACGCCGCTCAGCCCAAGGACAGCGCTGAAATGCGTAAGTTCCTGGGGCAGAACAAGAGGCTGGTTTTTACATTGATCCACAAGTTCAGGTGGCCCAAGGGGCAGAAGTACCCGCTCCTCTCTGATCGAGATGACATCATTGTGATCGTCGATGAGGCCCATCGAACACAGTACAAGTCACTGGCGGAAAACATGCGCGCCGGATTACCGAAGGCCCAGTACCTGGCCTTTACGGGCACTCCGCTCCTGGGGCGCGTGCGAAAAACCAATCCTGACAACATTATTGTTGGTTGGTTGTGCGAGTCCCAATGAGCTGGAGAGAGTCAGGGGAGAGCGCGATCGTTTTCAGGCCGAGCTTGCCCGTTGCGAAGAGCAACGGGAGGAGAAGAGCGAACGGATTGCCGCGCTGGAATCCGAGTTGGAAGAGGCGAATGTTCGGATTGGAGAATTGCAGAACCAGATGGCAGCGATCCGTGCTGAAACGCCCGAGACGGAAGAGCCGGCGCCCGCGGATGAAGAGGGCATCGGGTATCTGGAGGTGCAGGCCGTATACGCTCGTGATGGCGATGCAGTGGGCAACGTCGGTTATACGATCCAGACAAAAGAGCGTGAGGTAAAGGAAGGGC
>PXCX01000026.1 GCA_003565195.1 PVC group bacterium
AGCCATGGGCGCGGCTTGCGAAATTGCGCAGCGTTCTCTGCATGCCGATCACGACCGTATCGCAGCATTGCGCGATCGTCTTGAACAGGGCATCCTTGAACGATGCACCGACGTGCGCGTCAACGGCGATCAACAGCAGCGCCTGCCGAATACCAGCAGCATCAGTTTCGCATATATCGAAGGGGAAGCCATTTTATACGATTTGAGCGATGCCGGCATCGCCGCCTCGTCAGGGTCGGCCTGTACATCCGGATCGCTGGAACCCTCGCATGTATTGCGAACCATGGGGGTCCCGTTCACCATGGTCAATGGTTCGATACGTTTCAGTCTCAGCCGATATACCAAGACCGCGGACATCGATCACGTACTCGAGGTGCTGCCAAGGGTGGTCAACCGTTTACGCGCACTATCACCCTTTGCGGCAACGGCATAAACACCTGCTCAAGAAAATCAGCAGTAAACGACATAATATCCGGAAAAACAAGCCATGAGCGATAAAGAATCCGACGTATTCAGTACGATTATGGCCTTCGAGGAGGTCCTCGAAGTCATGCCCGACGACCGTGGCGCTTTGGAATCGGTTGCGAACGCTTATGAAGAGCTGGGCGATCAAAAACAAGCCGCGAATTACGCCATGCGTCTGGTCAGGGTGTTGCTTGATGAAGGCGATGCCGTTGCCGCCGCCGAATGGGTCGCTAAACTGCGCGCCCATGCCGACGATAATCCCGAGGTAAACGCCCTGATCGAAGAAGTGGAATCGCTCACTGGCGAAGGCGGCAAGCGTGAATCATCAGCGCCGAGCACCCCAACGGAAGCATCCACCTCGACCGATACATCGCCGGAGACTACAACGCCGCACGCGCCGACAAGATCGCCATCTACCGAGGACGCAGCCCTTAAAGGCGTCAGCTTGCAACGTAATCTTGCCGATGAAATGGCTTTTGCCTGGAATTTGCTTCAAGTGGAGTTATTATCGGAAGAAGAGTATTCGAGTGTCGTCCAGGATTTAAGCGAGTTAGCGACTGCCGAACAGGCCGGCACCGTATCGGTTCTGCATGTCCTGCGCGGCCGCGGCCACCGTAATCTTGATAAAATCATGGTCGCAGTCGCCCGTGATGCTTACATGCCGTTGATCGACTTGCAGTGTTTCGACATTCAGCTTGAGGCAGCACAAAGATTACCGTTTGAATTGACCGTCAACCGCGGCGCCCTAGCCTTCGAGCATATCGGACCCGAAATTCTGGTTGCCTTGCTTAACCCGTTTGACGATAATCTGCGCAAGAATATTTCAACCCTTACAGAGAGCAAGTGTCACTGGTATCTGACCACACCTGACGGCTTTGACAAAGCCGTTGCGGCAATTAAGGAATTATTGGCTTAAAAAAACGGCATGGTTGAACAGCTTTTACACCGGGCACGAATTAAACCGACACATCGACCGCATATCAAGGATGTGCGATGAACGGGCGTTGTCTTGGCGTCGATTACGGAACCCATCGTATCGGGCTGGCCGTCAGCGATGAAACCGCCATGCTGGCAACCCCGTTGGTAACAGTCGATGTTCGAAGCATGGATGAGGCTATACGCGCGGTGGTCGGCCAGGCCACCCGTTTCGCGGTGCGCTGCATTGTGGTCGGTATGCCGCTGAACATGAATGTATCGCGCGGCCCAAGCGCTGAGGCGGCGGCGCTGCTGGCCCATCGTATTCGCGAACACACCGGATTACCGGTTGTGGAGTGGGATGAACGCCTGACCACGCGATTGGCCGAAAAAGCGCTGATCAGCTCCGGTGTACGACGTCAGAAACGTCGCCGCGTGATCGATCAGGCTGCCGCCCAACTTATTCTGCAAAGTTACCTGGATTCGCAGGATCCATTTTCATGAAACGTCTTCGTCTCACATTAGCCTACGACGGCACGACATACGCCGGCTGGCAGGCGCAGCCGTCCGGCAACACCATACAACAGACATTGCAAAAAGCCATTGCCTCGATGAGCGGCGAAACCGTGGTTGCCCATGGCAGCGGCCGCACCGATGCCGGCGTGCATGCCCGTGCACAGGAAGTTCATTTCGATACCCATGCCGCGTTTACCACGGATGTCTGGCATCGCGGTTTGAACGCCTTGTTGCCGCCGGATATCCGGGTTCACCAGATCCGGAACGCGGCACCCGATTTTCATGCCCGGCGTGACGCACTGCGCAAGGAATATCGTTACCGAATATGGAACCGCGATGTCATGCCGCCATTCTTGCGCTTCTACCGGACACACATCGTGACACCTCTTGACACAGAGGCCATGCGCGCAGCAGCCGCCATACTCGTCGGCCGCCATGATTTTGCCGCTTTCACCGCAAACCCCAACCGGGACGTCCCTGATACCACGCGAACACTTTCGCTGCTAAAGGTTACCCATCGAAACGGCGAGATCACGATTCGGGCAATCAGCGAGGGATTCTTATACAAGATGGTACGCAGTCTGGCGGGGCACCTGATGCGCGTGGGATCAGGATCGGTCCCGGCCGAGGAGACATCCGACCTGCTTGCCTCGCGCCAACGTACCGCCCGGGTGCAAACGGCACCGCCGCAGGGCCTGTTTCTTTGGCAGGTCGGATACCGGCGGAATAATGGCAAACGGTAACAGTTCAGGTAGCCGCCCCAAAGCGGGCGGCCACCTGAATGAGAACATGAGAAGTCAGGGAATCGTTTTATGACGAATCGAGCGTAGGCACGAACGGGTTTCCGGCGAATACACGCAACAGCGCATCCAAAGCGTTGATGCCGTTTTTTCGTGCCGTGGAGACATATCCACGAATACGG
>PXCX01000103.1 GCA_003565195.1 PVC group bacterium
CGGGCACATGTGCAGGATTTGCGCGATCTGGCCCGCAATCCGGCCAACCGCAACTACGTTCGCGCCGCCGCAAAGACAGTCGCCGATGCCATTGAACAGGCGGCTAAGGATGATGAGGCAGGCGTGAACCACCGGTGTCGGCGTTGCAACGCTGTGGTGTCCGCGGAAGAATTTACGCGCTCGCAGGCGACGTTTCAGCGCGTTTTTTGTGACCGATGCTTCGACGAAACCTACCTAACCCGCCGCAATTTCGAAACTCAAGTTGAGGTCGAAAAGACCGTTCAAGCTCGCGACGGCACGGTGGTACAGTCCCACGGCGAGAAACGAATCGCCGAATGGCTCGCCGCACACGGATTGTCATATCGCTACGACAATAAATTCAGGATTATCGGCGAGTTTCAGATTCGTCCAGACTTCTATCTGCCGGAATTGGACGTCTATATTGAATACTGGGGCCTCGATACGCCGCAATACAAGATGAGCATGTACAAAAAGCAGACCCTGTATCAGCAGGAAGGGAAACGGCTGATCTCAATCTATCCAAAGGACTTGCCCTCCTTGGATACCTTTATGAAAACCAAACTCCGAATTTACGGTTTTTCGATCCCTCATAATCACCCATGAAAACCGGACGTTACGACCTGTCCTGAACCCGTACCGGGGCCTGCGGCCACCCGCCGGAACATGAACGCACCCCCAAAGTGTTACCTATGTCCTGAGCCTACTTTGTCACCCATGTCCTGACCGCGCCCCTGACCGCTCCCGTTTGCGGCCTGAACTCTGAACGCTGAACCCCTGAACACTTCAGCGGAGCTGGCTAGCTCTACTTCGGCTTGGCATCTGCATCCCGGGCCGCGCGGCAAAGGCTGTCCGCGACCGCTTCACACGCTTCGCGTTTTTGGTCGAGCCCAACCCCAACGGTAGTGGTGCGGGCCAGCAGGTCGAGGGTCCGCGGGCAACAGTCCGCTGTCAGATTCGCGATGCGACAGTCCTGGTTTGCCGGCCACAGAAAAGGATTCATCCTGGGATGAACCCCAACCTTGCGCTCCAACAATGTCGACCATTTGGTGTAAACATGCTTGCCGCTGTCGATGGGACTGCTGAGCTTGCAACCAAGCTCCGCAGCGCGTTCGGAGAACCGGATGCGCGCTTCGACCGTCTCGAACAGGAACGAGACATGCAAGCCGCAGTCGCCCGCAATATCCGCCGAAGGCGACAACATCAACGGCGCATCCGCAGCCAGAATGGCATCGCGAATCCAGTCGCGGCGCTCACGCAACTGGGCGAGAATACCGTCGAGCCGTCCGAGCTGGACAAAGAGCACGGCAGCCTGGATTTCGTTCATGCGATAAGTGTTGCCCAGAAATTCCGGTTCGGTTAATGAATGTCCCCGGAAGGCACTGCCCATATCATGATAATAAAGCGCCCGCTCGTAGATCTGGCGGTTATTGGTCATCAAGGCTCCGCCTTCCCCGCAGGAAATATTCTTGTAAACATTGAAGCTGAACGCTCCGGCATCGCCGATCGTAGCCAGGCGACGCCCCTTGTACGATCCGCCGACGGCCTGGCAACTGTCCTCCAACACGGCTATTCCACGCGTTTTTGCAACATCCACAATGCGGTCCATGTCAGCGGGCCGTCCAGCCATGTGCACGGGAATCACGGCCTTGCTACGAGGTCCGATACGCCGCTCGAAATCGACCGGATCAAGCGTCAAGGTTTCGTCGACATCGGCCAACACCGGAATGGCACCCACGGCGAGAACCGCGCCGGCACTGGCCAGCCAGGTATAAGCCGGCACGATCACCTCATCGCCGGGACCAACCCCTATTCCCACCAGACCGCAGATCAAGGCCGCGGTGCCGGAAGTCACTATCAGCGATTCGCTGCAACCAAGCATTTCCTTGATCCGGGCTTCGCAGGCATAGGCCCGCCCTGCTTCAGGATCCGAATAGCGGAACATCCGTTGGGCATTGATGACTTCCGCTACGGCATCAATTTCTTCCTGCCCGATTTCAAACATCTCCATTCCTTTCTTGATAACCCGCTACGATCCGCTACGGTGACGACAACTGCAACTGGAGCAAAATGGCATTTAACAAAAGATATTGCAAGCACAAAACCTTACGATATCGCGATCCGGATCGTTGTGTTTCACAGGCGCGCGGTGGTGCATACCTTGAAACCGCTGGCAGCAATGAATTGACGGAAAAGAAGCTTCCTGATACCATCCAACCTATTGATGTACCAAAAGCAGCAACAAGTATGACAAGTCATGAAGACTGAATTGAATCCGGGTTGTCCCTGTAAATCGACAAATTGTCCGCGACATGGCGACTGCGAAGCCTGCCGTGCCAATCACCATCGCAAAGGCGGGCAAACCGCCTGCGAAAAACAACGGATGGAGTAGAGATCATGAAGAAATCGTACACCCAACAGAAACTGGCGTTACAAGGCGGACACCAAGCGGTCGGCAGCATTGGCGGTCGCGGCAAACCCAAGATCGGCGTAGAAGAATTCATGGCCGTGGCGGAGCGCTTCGGTTTTTCGAAAAGTGCGTTGAAGGGAATACGCGATGCGATAAAATCCGAGGATTTGGGGCGCGGCGCGTTTCTGGCAAACTACTATTCCGGCCTCAAGGAATCCAAAGTCCAGGCCTTTGAACGGGTAGCCCGCGAAATATTCGGCAGCAAGTACGCGATCGGTCTCAGCTCGGGAACGGGAGCGTTGCACAGCGCGTTTGCGGCGGCCGGCGTCGGGCCGGGCACGGAAGTGATTTGCCCGGCGATCGGTTTTTTCGCCACCGCTTCGGCCGTAGTGATGGCCGGTGGCGTACCGGTGTTCTGCGATGTTGATGAGTCGTTGTCGATGGATCCCAAGGATATCGAACGCCATATCACTCCGCGCACGGTCGCGCTGGCGCCCACCTGCGTGATGGGCAGCGTTCCGGATATGCCGGCGATTATGAAAATCGCCCGTAAACATAAACTGAAAGTTGTTGAAGATTGCGCGCAATCCTGCGGCGCTAAAGTCAAAAACAAGTTCGTGGGAACCTACGGCGATTTCGGATGTTTCAGCATTTCCGCATACAAAATCGTCGGCGGCGGCGAAGGCGGTTTACTGTTGACCAAAACGAAGCGGGAGTGGGAACGTGCCAATTGCATGTCCGAAGGCGGCGGACTTTGGCGACCGGTACGGTTTGCCAGACCGCGTTACGACGGCGAACTTTTCTGCGGCACCAATTATCGGATGTCCGAACTGGAAGCCGCGATTGATGAAGTACAACTGAAAAAGATGCTGGCAGTCGTTAAACGGTTCAACACCGTCAAGCAACGAATCATATCAAAACTGCAAACCTTCAGGGAAATCCGGCCGCAAACCTTGAATGATACCAAGGGTGAAGTCGGTTACACCCTGCGTTTCTTCCCCGAAACCATTGAACTGGGAAGAAGGATTAATGATGCGCTCAGAGCCGAAGGGATCGGTTGCGGCATGCGCGGTTTGGATGCGCCACCCGACTGGCATATTTACCACGATATGTTCCCGCTTACCGAAGTGAACGGTCCGGTACCTGAGAACTGCGCGCTGCATTGTCCAACCTATCTTAAAAAAGGCGGCAAGGCCGTGTATCAGCGCGGTGACTGCCCGGTCGCCGACGATCTGCATGCGCGCGGAATCAGTATCAGCCTGAACCAGTGGTATACCGCCACCGATTGCCGTAATATCGCGGCCGGCATCAACAAGGTTCTTTCGGCATACTGTACAACGGACGCAAACGCCAAACCCTGGTTTTGATGGCCGGCAGGAATACGGCGTTTACCTAAGCGTCAACGCATGAACGTTATTCCATCGCGACGTATCGCAACACGTTACGCTCGTTACGAACAACAGACCAACTGCCGGCGCCATCCGAGCTGAAGGCAACCTGGGGACGCCGGCCACGATACGGCAGTAATGCCATCAGGAACTCCGCGCTCTGCCCTTTGCGTGCACGACGACGCCATGTAAGCCGGGTAATCTCGGGACACAACGGTTCCCGGTCGAGACACCGGGTTGCATCGCATAAACGCATCATCCGCGCCTCGGGTTGCGGAACCGATGCCGGGACGGTTTCCAAAACCGGCGTTTTCAGCTTGATCGGGTTGGCCGCCAGCACGATCAAGCCATGCTCGCCATCCGCCGCGTGCAATAAACCGTCCTCTTCACATTCCAGGGCATAGGGTGTATGCAAGACCCAATCGATATGATAATCCGCCAAATTAACGGATGCAGGCGCAGTCAATCGATCATGTACCAGCCAACCTAGACCCTGATCGAACACCACCGTACGTATATGGATGATCTGAAGCGAATACTCATAGGCATGACTGCGTAAACCAATACTCTGCAAACTGTTCTCGCTGCGCCATAACAACCGTTCCGCGACTTTTTCGGGCACTGCACCCTCAATCACAACCACATTATGCGACCGTGCCGCCGTATACCCATCGTCGGGCCGCGAATCATAAGCACCGACATCAATCCCACGATCCAGCGCAACCGGCCGGCCATGCGCGTAACAGACGAACCCGAGGGTATCCCGGTGACTGTCGCGACTGCCCATCGGTCCATGATCGACACAAAAATAAAAGCTGTCCGGGGTCCATCCGTCACGTAACACAGTGTACTGCGATGGTAACGGTGCCGAAAGGAAATCCGGTTCGCAAGGCGTTACAGTCTCCGGAATCATGGACGGCGCCAGTTGTTGTAGCGGCCAGGAAAACTCCGGGCGCTTGAAAAACAGGGCGCCGCGTTGAAGCAAGGTCAATTGACTGTAGGTGCCGCAATCGCCAAACGCCGGCATGCTGCCGTCCGGCGCAACCATATGTAAAACCCACTCGTGCATTCGCTCGAGCGCATCCAGGGTAGCGGAATCGAGCAACTCGCTAAATCGATCATCGGCTTGATTCAGCTTGACCGTCATTACAGCTTGCATTGCGGAACTCAGGGCAAACGAATGACAACCACTGCGTTCGCGGTAGCCGCCGTCAGGATATAATCCAAAAGTCAGATGACGCCGGACACAAAGACCCGCCTGCGCCGCCCACTCGTCACTTTCGAACACTTCGGGGAACAGCGCCGCAACCACAGCCAATCCGCCGCTCTGATTAACCTGATGATGGCCAAACCGGTACCCCTTGGATAGATCGAAGGCGGCAAAACGGCCGGCTCGCAGCACCATTTCCATCATGACAAGATGCGTCCGTTTCGACAAGCTCGCGGCCCGCATACTCAAATACGCGTAGGCGGCCTTTGCGGTCGCAACAATCTGACGATCATGATAGGGATGATGATCGCCGATATCCTGATATGGATCGATGACGGTTTCCTTGAGCGTCTCCATTTGTTGACCGTGAATATCCAGGGCCCGTTCGAACGCAGTCACATAACGGCGATCCTCAGTTAGAAGATAAGCGTCGCCAAGTGTTGCAAGCCTTTCGATCGCTATACCGGATCGGTCGTCCGGGAATTCCCGTGTTCCTCCGTCAATCCGCGCCATCAGCGCCTGCGCGTCCGCAAGTATCCGGGCTCGTTCATTTTCGGGAATCCCGGCCGCGCCGGTTGCCGTACTTTCCCATCGCAAGGGCAGCGGGGCAGTCCGGGCCGCCAGATGTTTATCCCAGGCCGCCCAGTTATCGACCGGTAATCCCGTTAAGACATCGGCCTCACTTAAACTGTTTATTTCCGACTGAAAATACCTATGGTGTTCGGCCGCAAAACGCCGATAGGCTTTCACTTCCTTTGCGGTATGACCGGGCTTGCCGCCAAAAACAATTTCACCAAAGAGTTCCGGCTGCAATGGATTCCCCAAGGTAGGTGCCCACTGCGTATAGCCGCTGGGTTCGGACGGATTGATGCGCACACCATTGAATCCCCAAACATCGCCTATCCCCGGTTTTTGGCCCAGAACCGCCCACGGAATCACGAGCGAAACCACCCAGGCATTGTCTTGCAGGGTCACGCGATGCTCGAACGAGGGATGCCAACCCTGTTCATAACGGTTATTGAAACCGATGCGCGTAGTCGGCTCCCCGTTGAAAGGAATATAAAAACAGTGATAGCGGCGCCGGTTGCGTTGCTCGTCAAGATGCAATTCAACGGCGTCGCCGACCGGGGATTCGCGCTGCGGATTGTCCCCGCAACCCAGGTCGCGGCGTAAACGCTTGATATCCGCCGTATGACAACACAACTTAACGTACAACGCCGTCTGGTCAAACGTCAAAAAAACATCGGTTCCCTCTTTTGCCTCGTCATTCCCGTGCGGCGTCATGAACCCGGTCAAGGGCGCGACCTCTTGGGACGACTCCGCCACAACGCCATGTCTTGAAGGCAAAGCGAACAGACCGGGTACTCCAAACCCGGCGCGGCGCCGGGGGTTGGCAGGCTGCTTTTTCTTCGCTAAACGCTTGCTTTTCGTCATGAACAAGCTACTCCGTCATTTCCCTGCTTTGCGCAATGTTTGGTCAAGCACAGTACATGCCTGTTCGATCTCGTCATCGGTCAATGTGGGATGGACCAACAGGGTCAGACACGTATCGCCCAATTGACGCGCAACCGGCAGACGCCGCGCCGGTTGCATACCGGACGCCGCGATGGTCTCCACAATCCGGTCACGCGACCAACCGGCAGCCAGGCGTTCGGGCACGACAAAAACACAAAACCGATACCAGGCGTGGACGACATGGCCGGGGACGACCGGCGCCCGCACCACCGCATGACGCCGGGACCCAGATCAAGCGCCTTGAGCGCGGTTTCCAAGGCCACCGTACCGTTGCTCAAGGCCACCGCATAATCGCAACCGCACCAGGCGGCAAAGTCACGCTCGAAAGCGTGACATATTTCGCCCGTCCAATAATTGACCCGGTTCGACAATAAAACGCTCGCCGCCGCATCCGCTTCCTCAGCGCTATATGACGGCCATGGCGAAAACGATGTGTTCAACATGAATCCAAACCCCTTGCTGGCAATACGAAGGCGACTGTACCAGAAAGTTCCACCGTTTGCAATCGTGTCGATGGATATTCCAGTGCCTCGCCCGTGATACTCCGTGCAAGGGGTTCCCGGTCAAGGTTACGGCGTGTCGGCAACCTGATCCGCCGGCGTCAGGGAGGATTCTTTTTTCTCGTAATGGGTGTGTAACAGGCGATGCGATGTTTCGCCCAGGGGTTCTCCGAGAAAGTCGCGGTAGATTTCCTCAATGGCGGGATTGGTATGCGATTTACGCATCGGGCGGCCTTCGTCTTCGGCATAAATTGCCTTGATCCGTGCGTTGCGAACTTCGTTGGTGGTCAGCCGCGGCTGACCGCCGCCGCCGATACATCCGCCGGGACAACACATGACTTCGATGAAATGGTAATCGGCTTCCCCTTTGGCGACCTTATCGCACACGCGCTGTGCATTGGCCAAGCCATGCGCTACGGCGACTTTAGCGGTTACGCCCTCGAGGAATTTCCAATCCGGCACGCAGTTTTCGAAGGTTAACGCCGCTTCTTTAACACCTTCCAAGCCATGGATGGGAGTGACATGCAGTTTTTCGGTGGGTAATTCGCGTCCGGTAACCACTTCGTAGACGGTACGCAAGGCAGCTTCCATGACTCCGCCGGTATTGGCGAAAATATCGGCGGCGCCGGTAGACATACCCATTGGCGTATCCTGTTCGCCGTCCGGCAACGCCATGAAATCGATGCCGGCTTCCTGGATCATGCGTCCGAGTTCGCGCGTGGTCAGCACGTAATCGACATCCTGATAGCCGGACCCCTGCATTTCGGGCCGTTCGGCCTCAAATTTCTTGGCAGTACAGGGCATCACCGAAACCACCACGATATCCGCTGGATCGACACCGGCTTTTTGAGCATAATACGTTTTGGCCAGGGCGCCGAACATTTGTTGCGGCGATTTACATGACGACAGATTCGGGATCAAATCCGGAAAAAAGAATTCCATGTAATTGATCCAGCCCGGCGAACAACTGGTGAACATCGGCAGCGCAACGGATTGCTTGTCGACCAATGCTTTTTTTAGACGGGTCAACAATTCATGACCTTCTTCAATAATCGTCAGATCGGCCGTGAAATTGGTATCGAAAACTTTGTCGAATCCGAGGCGGCGCAGTGCGGTAACCATTTTACCGGTAACACAGGTCCCCGGTTCCAGCCCGAAACATTCACCGAGCGCGGCCCGGATGGCGGGCGCGGTTTGAACCACCACATGTTTCTTGGGATTATCGAGCGCAGCCCACACATCCTCGACGGCATCTTTTTCGTAAATGGCGCCGACCGGACAAATGGCCGAACATTGACCACATTGCACACAAACAGCCTCGCACAGGTTGTCGCCCACGCCGGCGCCGACAACCGTCTCAAAACCGCGTGCGCGCGGCGCCAGCGTACTGACACCCTGGACATCCTGACAGACCCCCACGCAACGGCGGCAAAGGATACATTTATTCATATCGCGGACCAGCGCCGGGGTACTGGTATCTAGAGGAACCTCTTCGCCTGCATACGGGAAACGTACATCGGTGACCCCCATGGTTTGGGCCAGATCCTGCAACTCGCATTGGCCGTTACGGACACAGGCATTACAATCCCAGGGATGATTGGCCAGCAACAGTTCAACGGACAACCGGCGCGCCTCACGGGCTTGTTTGCTGTTGGTACGTACCACCATGCCGGGGGCGACATTAGTGACGCAGGCCGGTTGCAATGTCCGTGCCCCCTCGACCTCAACGAGACAGACCCGGCAGGAACCCGGACTGGCGATATCCGGCATGTGGCATAATGTCGGAATGATAATACCGGCGGCCTTGGCCGCATCGAGAATGGTAGCGTCTTCGGGAACGGATACGGGTTGGCGATCAATGGTCAGTTCTATCGTCATGAGGTGAATTCTCCTTTTAATTTCTAGCCGGCAAACGTTGCCAGGGCGCGAGCGGTATGGTCGGGTTTGGGACGGGCACTTGTAACGTCAATCCCTTTTTCTATTTCCGGTCGGAAATATCGCAATGCCGAGTTAAGCGGACCGGCGGGCGATTGACCGAGTGGACAAAACGCCGCGGTTTTTAGAACCGTCGCGATTTCTTCCATAATTTCGATATCACCGGGATACCCGGTCCCGGATTTCAAACGTTCGGTAATAACGCTCAGCCAGCGCAATCCGTTACGGCATGGATTACAGTTACCGCAGGATTCATGCGCGAAAAAACGCATGCAGGCATGCAAAAAGTCGCAGACACCGATCGTTTCGTTCATGATCAGGATCGCGCCGGATCCGAGGACATGACCGACTTTTTCCAAGGCATCGTAGTTAAGCGGTACATCGAGCATTTCTTCGCCAAGCAGATCGCCGGCGGTTCCTCCAAGCTGAGCCATTTTGAAACTTCCGGATTGCATACCGCCGGCATAATCATCGATAATATCGCGCAGGGTAACCCCGCCGGACACCTCGATCAGGCCCGGCCGCCGGACATGACCGAGAATCGTGTAAACCTTGGTTCCCGGCATGCTTTCCGTGCCGGCCCGCCGGAACCAGTCGGCGCCGCGATACACAATGGCGGGAATATTGGCCAGCGTTTCAACGTTATTAACATTCGTCGGTTTATTACGGAACCCTTGTTGGGCGGGAAACGGCGGTTTCAGACGTGGTAATCCGCGTTTGCCTTCCATGGATTCGATCAGAGCGGTTTCTTCTCCACATACATAGGCGCCCGCACCGATCTTAATATCGATATCGAAATCAAATCCGGAATCAAGAATGTTTTTTCCGAGCAAACCGTAGGCGCGCGCGGCGGTGATCGCCTGCCGCAGCCTTTCGATCGACAGTTTATACTCGCCCCGTATATAAATATAGCCTTGATTGGCTCCGATTGCATAACCGCACAAGGCCATGCCTTCGATAACCTTGTGCGGATCGCCCTCCATAATCAGGCGATCCTTGAAGGTGCCCGGCTCACCTTCATCCGCATTGCAAATGACATATTTTTCCGGACCGGTTTCGGCGGCACAGAATCCCCACTTGATACCAGTCGGGAAGCCGGCGCCGCCGCGGCCGCGCAAACCGGATTTCTTTACCTGCTCGACGACGGCGTCCGGCCTCATCTCGGACAAGGCTTTTGCAAACGCGAAATATCCGTCATTGGCGATATAT
This sequence comes from PVC group bacterium, assembly GCA_003565195.1. Taxonomy (GTDB): domain Bacteria; phylum Verrucomicrobiota; class Kiritimatiellia; order CAIKKV01; family PXCX01; genus PXCX01. The sequence goes on from PXCX01000103.1 coordinate 10,186, forward strand.
TCGTCGATATTTTCAGGATTGATCCGGCCGCAATTATCGAGCACGATCCGGCCGGCATACTGGGTGTGACGCGAGTCGGTCGCGCGCGGATCAGGCAACGGATGCTCGCCGGCCAACAACCATTCCCGGCAGGGACGACCCTTGACGAAGTGCTCCTCAACAATACGATCGACACGCTCCGGCGACAGGCCGCCATATACGATGCCGTCCGGTTGAACGGCGGCAATTACGCCTGCGTCGGAGGGACCAAACGAGCCGACTTCAAGAACGCTGACTTCGGCGGCCAGGCCACGTCGGCCGATGGCTTCGGCAAAACGGTTTTTCACAGCGCGTGCGCCGATGGTCACCGTATCGGCATCGACGGGCACCATCACGACGGTTCTGGGTTGGGCCATGGTTTTTCTCCCCGGTTGTCCTGCGGCGCGTCGTGTCATCTACGCGCGCGTTGATTAAAAATTATTTGCGGTTCCGCGCGGCGGCGATCTGGTTTTCAACGATTTGATCGATAATCGCATTGACTTTCCCCGTTGTCAGATTACCGTACACCTCATCATCAATACTCATTACCGGCGCAACCCCGCAGGCACCCAGGCAACTGGTATGTTCCAGAGTAAACAAACCGTCCGGCGTGGTTTCTCCGATTCCAATATCCAAACGCTCCCGCAACGCTTCGAGAATATTGTCACTGCCCAGTATATAGCAGGGCGGACTTTCGCAGAGCCGGATGATATGGCGGCCGCGCGGTGTCAGACTGAACATCGAATAGAAGGTGGCTGTCCCCACCAAATCGGCCACCGGAATATTCATGATATCCGACAATTCGTCCAGCACGTCCCGGTGCAGGCAACGGTCGGTCGCCGCATCCTGGATATCATGCATTATTTGCAGCAGGTTTTCACGGTTGTTACCGTGTTTTTCAACAATCCTGGATACCGTCATGGTCGCGTTCCTTTCAGCCTTTATAGTCGCATCGCAGGCATCGGCCGGCTTCGCGGCGCGCTTCGTTTTCGCTGATCGTCCGTTCGACTTCCTGAGTAATGAACCTTTCTTCCACGGTCAGCAACGGTTGATCGACTGGTGCTTCCTCGTCAATTTCACGATCGGGATCGATGTCGACCGCCGGCGGCGTCAATCTTTCCCACGGATATTCGCGATCGGGATCGGGATCCAGGTACTGATCGACGGCACGCGCGCCGATCTGGCCGGCGGCGATGGCATCGACCACGGTAGCGGCGCCGGTAACCAGATCGCCGCCGGCAAACAACCAGGCACATCCGGTGGCACCAGTACGCACATCGGTCTCGAGCCCGCCCCAACGGGTCGGTTCAACTCCGGGAACGTCCCTTATAATATTCTCCGCGTCACTCCGCTGGCCGATCGCGATAATCACGTTGTCTACCCGGCGCCGTTCATCCGAATGCGGGACTTCCTCGGGACGGCGCCGTCCGGTTTTGTCGAAAGCACCCAGACGCATGCGTCGCACAATCACCTCAAGTTTTCCATCTTGGGATTCGATGCCGGCGATATTGGCTAGGAATTCGACCTTGTTGCCTTCAACTTCGGCTTCGCGGATTTCAATCGGGTTGGTCGGCATTTCGCTGCGCGTACGCCGGTACAGAATGGTCACCTGTTCGGCGCCGTTGCGCCGGGCGACCCGTGAGGCGTCAATGGCGCTGTCACCGCCACCGATCACAATGACCTCCTTGCCAACGTCCAGCTTTTCGCCTTTGGCCGCCCGTTCCAGAAAGTCGATCCCGGTATAGACACCCGGTAACTCCACGCCGGGAATGTCTGGCCGGATTTCCCGGCCGCAACCGGACGCGAGATAGACGGCATCGAACCCCTGTTCGCGCAAGCCGGCGAGGGTGACATCCTTGCCAACGTCGATCCCTGTTTTGATCTCAATCCCCAGTCCGCGCAGCCCGTCGATTTCCTTGTCGAGATGTTCGCGCGGCAGGCGGTAATCGGGAATGGCATAGCGAAGCATGCCGCCGGGCTCCGGCTGCCGGTCGAACACGGTGACCCGGTATCCGCGCAGCCGCAGGTAATAGGCGGCGGTCAGACCGGCGGGTCCGGAACCGATGATCGCGATGCTTTTGTCGAGATCGGGTTCTCTGGGCGGATACAGATCCCGGTAATCGCGGTATTGATCGCCCATAAACCGTTTGACGAGGCGTACGGCAAGCGGACCTTCGAGGTCGGTGCGCCGGCATTTCTTGATGCACCACTGGGGGCATACCCGTCCGCAAACGGACGGGAAGGGATTGGCTTTGAGATGCGTGCGCATGCCTTCCTCGTAATTGCCTTC
>PXCX01000308.1 GCA_003565195.1 PVC group bacterium
ACCTACCACGCGTCGCATCCGGACATTTTCGCGTTGCAGCCTGACGGAACGCGCGGGGGGGGCGAAACGCCCTATCCCAGCGCGGGCAGGGTCAAGATGTGCAAAACCAACCCAGATGGCTGGGAACTCTGGCTGAACGAAGTGGAAGCGGCCCGAACCGCCAATCCCGCCCAGAACGCCTTCGGCGCCGGCCCCAACGACGGGTGGTTCAGCGGGTGGTGCGTTTGCGAGGATTGTCTTGCCTGGGATCATCCCGATGGCGAACCGAGAAACTTTTCCTGGCGCGGGTTCAGTCAGCCCTACGTTGCGCTGTCGGACCGCCACGTCACCTATGCCAACATTCTGGCGCGCCTGCTCAAGGAACGCTATCCGGACGAGGAATACTACGTGATCATGAGTGCCTACGGGCATACGCGCCCGCCGCCGATCGAGGCGGTGCCGGATGACAATGTGATCATTTCCAGCGTCGCGAATTTTCTGTTCCGGCGCGAAAACGTCGATCGCGGGTCAAGCTGGGGCACCCGGCATGTGGACCAGTTCAAAGGATGGGGCAAGGTGGCCCCTCACATAGCCTGGCGTCCCAACACGGGGCATCGGGGATTCTGGCAACAGGGCTTTCCGCATGTTCCGCTGAGGGAAACAGCCGAAGAGTTTAAAATTGCCGCGGACCATAACGCCATGCGCATTTTTATCGACTCGGTGTGGGAGCACTGGTCGACACAGGGGCCGCTTTATTATCTGATGGCACATCTGGCTTGGGATCCGGATCAGGACCCGGACGCGTTGATGCAGGACTATTATGAGCGGGCCTTTGGTCCGGCGAGTGGTCCTATGTCAGCCTATTGGCAATTGCAAGAGTCAACACCGGATTTTTCGGATTACGATGAGGCTGTTTTCTCCCGGGCCAACGCCTATATCGATCAGGCACTGGACGCAGCTTCCGGGGCACCCACAAAGATTCGCGAACGGATTGAATATGTCAGGACGGGGTTGACCTTCACGCAACTGATGACCGAAAACCACGCGCTGATGGCTCGATACAATGATAGCGGCGGTAAAGACGGGGAGGCTGAGGCAAAACTCCTGGAAAACTGGGAGCAGATCGGTCAGCTCAGCCTGAAACAACCATACGCAATGAACTGGCGTCGGAACGAGCCTCGCCACGGAAGGACGGCTAGATTTCACCCGCACGGCCGGGATGCGACGATCCGCCTGCCGTATCGGGAGTAACGCGATTTGTCGTTGGCAAACGCACAACGGCCGTGGTGCTGACATCATTGACGACTAGTTTGAATGGGCGTATAACGGGAGCGAACGTGATGCCGCATATGCTTGGAATGTTTTTCGGCGTACGGCAACGCTCCAGCATGAGATCGCGGCCTTGCCGCGTATTTGCACATGCCCGATCGCGGTTTGCGCTTGCGATCATGCTTCCGGCGGCGCTCATGACCGGGCCGCGGCCTGACGCCGTCGCGGACGCCGCCCCGGAACCGATCGTGTTCTCGACGGAGTTCGATTCCGGCGGTGGGGTCTCGGTTGCATCGCGCACGGAGACCCATTTTGACTTGACGCTCGAAGATGCCCAGGGCTATCGGCCCAAGGGTTACCTGCATTTCAAGCTCTCCGGCGTGAAGGGCCGAACGGTGTCGTTTGCCTTTACCAATCTAAACGATAGCCGGATGCCGTCCGGCTTTCGGCTCTTGTATTCCGAGACGCCCCTGGAATCGCTGGATTATAGGCGAATGGACGAAACGGTTGGGGACGGCTTCGCCCAACGCTTCGACGCGGATACGGTATTCATTGCCAACTATTATCCCTATCCGTATGCGCACACCGTCCGCCAGGTCCTGCGACACCGGGAGCACCCCTTCGCGACGGTCAGAGCGATCGGCGAAAGCCACGAGGGGCGAGCCATGTATGCGCTGGTTCTGTCCGATCCCGCTGTCGACGAATCGCAAAAGCGGGATGTCGTCTTCCTGACCCGGCAACATCCCGGGGAGACGGTCGGCTCCTATCATATGGACGGCATGATCGATTATGTTCTGGACGTTTTCGAAGCTGCCGACCGTGCCTTCGACGGCGACTTCCGGTTTCACTTTCTGCCGCATGCAAATCCGGACGGCATTTACAACGGGTATCATCGGTTTTGCGCCCAAGGGTTCGACTTGAATCGCCGCTGGGCGTCCGATTCGCCCGTTGAAATCCAAAACCTGAAACAGTATCTCCTGGCGCATGCGCCCGCCGCCTGGCGGGGGATCGATTTGCATGCCACGACCAATCGGGGGTATGACGCGTTGATTTATTACGACGACGGCATTGAGGCGCACCAACGCGTTGCGGAAAACGTATACGAACATATCCGTTCGCTCAGGGGACTCCGGGCAAGACCGTCCAGCGGCTCAAGATTTTCTCGGAGTTTCTTCCACGAGGCGCTTGGCGGCTTCATGATCACGACGGAAAAATGGCTGTATGCGCAGACGTTCGATCCCGATTCCCTCAGGGCGCAGGGCCGGCATTTTCTCCGGGATCTGATCGCGCCCAATGGCTAGCCAAACGCTTCCATTGTTCCACGGAAACCCGACCGTAAAGGCCGCGCGCCCGAATCGTTTCCCTGGCGGCATCCACCTCGTCGCCGTCGGCAAGCAACCAGTGGGCCCTGAATGGCACTTAAACGCATTTATCAATCCTTGCCGCACACGGCTCCGCGGGAGCGTCGCCCTCCAACGATATCCCAAACAAAAGGTTATGACAGGCTGGAGGGCGAGCCTCCTGGCGAGCCGAAGATTGAGGACTGTGCTTAAGTAAGTGCCATTC
>PXCX01000229.1 GCA_003565195.1 PVC group bacterium
GAACCGGCACAGTTCGCGCACCTGGTTCTCGTCGGTGACATCGCAGGTCAGCCCGCGAATATCGCCGAGTGCCTCCAGTTCAGCGACGGTTTTTTCCAGTGACGGCGCTTGAACATCGGCGAGCACGACGCGTGCGCCTTCTTGAAGTAATCGTTCCGCAATCGCCCGGCCCAACCCCTGAGCGGCGCCGGTTACAATTGCCGGTCGGTTTCGTAACGGTAGGGTCATGGTAAACTCCATGTTTTTTGGCGCACTGAAGTCTGGATCCGGTCAAGCGCGTTTACCGGACCGGCCGCCGTCAAGTGCGCGGAATGCGCGGCGGTCAGCGGAGGTAAAGCGCCGACTGCGGCAAAAAAAGTGTTTTGTTGACTGCGATCGTTGTTGAAATCGGCGGCAACATGAGGGTCGCAATAGGCATAATCGGCGTAACGACTCAGGATGCTTTGACCGATCATTATCCGGGCGCCGGTGAGGAAGCCATCCGCGAAATCCTTGAGGACCGGGCCATGTAAATCATCGTAAAACGGCTGGCCGTCCTTGTTCATTTCCGTGCCGATATAAATCGGCATGTTCATGGTTTCCGCCGTGGCGACAAATTTGTGCAGATGGCCGATTTTTCGTCGGCTTTCGGTTTTGTCGGCGATATTCCAGTTCCGGTCCGGAACGATGTTGACCGCGGCGACGCCCTTTTCGCGTAAACATTCCAGCATAATCGCCGGGTCGCGTTCGCCCTCGCTCTCGCCGTCAAGCCAGGTCGCCATCGGGACCGCACGACATTCCAAAACCCATTGCGCGAATTCGTCTACGGTTGGGAACATGGCAGGTGTCGGTGTCTCGTAAGCCAGACCGCCTCGTTTGATCAGCTTTGAGCGGACCGCATCTTCCATAGCAGGCTGGTTCTTTTGCAAGGCCTGTATCTCGGTTGTTGAGTTCTGAAGAATCTCTCCCCAGAGCCGGTTTGCCGCAGTGGATCCCATCGCGGCCGCCTTGCGGCAATACGCGCGGATAATATGCCGTTCGGTCGGACAATCACCCGGCGAAAGCGGTGCCACATCATTGTTGTAATCCAGACTTAATGCCGGGATCCGTTGGTTGATGCGCTCAACCAAATCCAGGTTGCGCCGGGATGCCCGGTCACGCAAGGTTTGTAATGTCCTGTCAACCGGCGAGTTTGCGGCTAAAGCCTTGCCAAAACCGGCGCCCATGATATACGTGATTCCCGGTTCGCCGGGGGAATTTATTTCCGTGCCGGCATATTCTTCAAAATATGCCCGCGTTTCCAAACTGACGGCCGATCGTAAACCGAGGCGGCGTCCGGCATTCAGGAATTCTTCCAAGCCGTCAAGCACATCGAAATCGCATAACCCCGCCGCATATAACCCGTGCCGACGCGCATCCCATGCCAGTCGGGTAGGGGATGCGTCCGCCGCGTTGAAAGAAAAAAACGAATGTAAATGCATGTTTACGTGCGAACCTGTTGGCGGCAGCTCCGTTTGCGCGATGATTTCGTCCAACGCCTCGCTACGTACGGCAGGATCAAACGCATTCAACCGTTCAATACAATCGTAGTGTGTCATGATGTCTTTTCTTCTTTGCTTTATTTAACATAATACCAGTCCAACGGGATAATTCAATTAATTTTTACAACTTGCCGTTTATCATTGCTTGTGTTAGAATCAGTCCCATGAAATCGATCACAGTTTTCACAATTTTGTTGACCGTTTTGTTGATAGGGAACGCCTGTCGGCAGCGGGATATCCAGACGGTGACGATCGAGGTACCGCAATTGCAGGGACAGGAATGCAAACAGTTGTTGCGTGAGGTCGTTTCGGCCATGAATGGGGTGCGGACCGCTGATTTAGTGGTAGAAACGGGATCCGTTACCGTGACGTATGACAGCATGCGGTTGGCTTTGAAAAACCTTGAATACGCCATTGCCGGCACGGGATTCCAAGCCAACGAAATCCCCGCGGATCCGAAGGCGCGCGAACGGTTGCCGGAACTTTGCCGCTGATTCGATTCGGTAACCCGAGATGTAAGGACCGATCCGCATGCATGCGCTGGTGGATATCTTTCTGGATTACGTCGCGTTGGAATGTGGGTTGTCGGCCAACACACTGACGGCTTATGGCGCCGATTTGACGCGTTTTTTTGAGTTCCTTCAAAGCCGCGGGGTCACATCGGTCAATGCGGTTACCCGCGATCATATTCTCGATTATTTGCATAGGGAACGTGAGCGCGGACTGAGTATCCACAGCGTGTCGCGCCATTTTGTCAGTATCCGTGTCCTTTTCAGATTCCTGCATCGCGAAAATTATCTGGCCCACAATATCGTTGCGGTCATGGATACGCCGCGGTTGTGGAAGTTGTTGCCGGGGACCTTGTCTGAAAGCGATATAGACAAGCTGTTGGCGGCGCCGGTGGGCGACAGCCCTTATGCGGTACGGGATCGCACCCTGCTGAACCTCATGTATGCGACGGGCATGCGTGTTTCCGAGGTTGCCCAGTTGACCTTGGAGGATTTGCATATGGATTCCAATTACGTGCGCTGTCTCGGTAAAGGGAACAAGGTACGCGTAATTCCTTTTGGAACGCCGACCGCGCGTCTGCTGCGTATTTATCTGGCCGATACACGACCTCAATTCGTGCGTGATCCTGCGCAACGTCATGTGTTCCTGACCCGCCGCGGCAAGGGATTTTCACGAAAAAGTATATGGGCCCTAATTCGCGCCCACGCGCGCGCGGTGCTAATCGATAAGCCGGTATCGCCGCATACCTTGCGGCATTCATTTGCAAGTCATCTGCTGGCGCATGGCGCCTCGTTACGGATAATTCAGGAAATGCTGGGGCATGCCGACATTGCGACGACCCAGGTGTATACCCATGTCGATGTTTCCCGGCTCAAGAGCGTACATCACCAATTTCATCCACGCGGTTGATCGAACAGCAGAATGTCCGTCGCTGCCTTGGATACCGCCAAATCGGGAGATGTATGCGTTTAATCCCAAGGTGTTATCCAATTCAGGATGCCAGCCATGTGTGATGTTTGCCTGCGCAGCATCCACGTTTGACATAACGCTCGATTAAGATTAAATTTTGAATTCTATGTGCCATACCAATCCATACTCAAGGAAGTCCAGGTTTCGCAAGCCTGGCAATGTGCGATCATGATGCAATCCAAAGAACAATCAGTCCAACCTATATCATCGGTAACACGGGATACGTTCAATCGGAATTGGGAACGTACGCACACCGCAATCGCAAGCCGACCTCTGACCTTTTGCAACGACTTTCCTTCCATTGCCCGGCGATGGGAGGCGTGGTGGCGGTTTGAGGCCGACCGGCCACTGTTGATCGGGGCTGTCCCCAAACGTCACGACATCCGTTGGGATAAGGGGTTTGAACTATTGGGACGGCCCGCGGAATGGCTGGCACTGCGGCGTCGGCAGCTTGAAGCCTGCCATTGGGTCGATGCCTGTGTGCCGTCCATTCGCATTGATCTTGGACCGGTAGCTCCCGCCGCGTTTCTGGGTGCCGAACTTCACGTTGCGGAAACGGAGCAGACCGTTTGGCATAAGCCGTTGCTCGAAAATCTGCCGGCGACTGCGCCGTGTTTCGACCCGCAAAACCGTTGGTGGCGAATTGTGCATGAATTGACGCGGGTCACGGCCAGGGATGCCGCCGGTCATTATCTGGTTTGCTTGCCGGACCTTTCAAGCGTAGTCGACATCTTGGCCAGTCTGCGCGGTACGGAACCCCTTTTGCTGGACTTGATCGATCATCCGGAACAGTTCCTGCAGGTGGCCAACGGTCTGATTGATGCATGGGAGGAAATGTTTCGCGGTCTGGCGAGCGCCATTATTGAGTATGGCGCCGGCATCACCACCTGGTTGCGGGCTTGGTCCAACCGACCTTATACAGTGCCTGCGTGCGATTTTAATGCCTTGATCGGTCCCGATACGTTTGGGGCGGTTTGCCTGCCGGGTCTTGAAGACCAGTCCCGCCGGGTAGGCCGCATGGTGTTTCACCTTGATGGACCCGATGCCGCCCGCCATGCGGACGCCCTAGCTGCTTCGCCGGCGATCGACGCCCTGCAGTTTACGCCGGGAGCCGGCACGCCGTCGGCGTTGGCCCAATTGGAGATGCTGCGGCGCATTCAGGCTGCCGGGAAACCGTTGCTGCTGGGTTGTCCGGTAAATGAAGTTCCCACGCTGGCCGAAAAGCTGGATCCGCGCGGACTGGCATTGATGCCAGACGGGATCAGATCAGCGCGCCAGGCAGACGATCTGTTGCGGATATTGACAGGTTGAAGAATTTCAGCAATAACATGGGATTTCGGATGATACGGAAAGGATGACGAATCATGGAAGTCAAGGTGTTGAAGTTGGGTATCATCGGATTGAGCGAAGGGAATGGCCATCCGTATTCTTGGTCAGCGATCATTAACGGCGATTACGATACGGCTGGTATGCGGGAATGCGGTTATCCGGTGATTCCGGAATATTTGGGTGCCAACCGCGATACGCTCGGGATCGATTATGCGCGGGTAACCCATATTTGGACCCAGAAACGTTCGCTTTCGGAACATGTTGCCCGTGTTTCCCGGATCGAGACCGTGGTAGATAATATGGAGGATATGATTGGCAAGGTGGACGCGGTGTTGCTGGCGAGGGACGATCCCGAAAATCATGTGGCGATGGCGAAACCGTTTATCGAGGCGGATGTGCCCATTTTTATCGATAAACCGCTGGCCTTCTGCCGGGCCGATCTCGATTGGTTTAGTGAACAGGTCCAGGCCGGTAAATTCATCATGTCCAGCTCGGCCTTGCGATATTCGGCCGGCGTTCAGACCCATCGCGCCGAGGTGTCCGCTTTGGGTTCATTGCAAATGGCGATTGCTGTCGGTCAGAAAGATTTGCGCAAATACGCCGTCCATCAACTCGAAGGCATGCTCTCGTTGCTAGACGATCCTAAAATTGTATCGGCGCGGCATGTCAGTCAGACCAGCGGCAAGGACATTCTGTATTTCGAATTTGAAACCGGGATGCTGGGCATGGTTGCGGTTTTCAAAGACATCATTGGCAGCGAACTGAATGTTTACGGCGAGCAGGGAATGCTTTCCGTCTCACACGGCGGCGCCTATCCGGCGTTTCGAACGCATATCGTGGAAACCATCCATTCTTTCCGCGCCGGTAAACCGAGGTTGCCGTTTGAAAAGACCTGGAACGTGATTGCCGCCTTGTGCGCCGCACGTGCTAGTCTGGAAAACGGTGGGAAAAGCGTGGAAATCAAACGTTAACCACTCCCGACACACATGCTGGCGGACAAAATAAAAAAACTGGCGGCCGATGTGGGTTATGTTGACTGCGGTATTGCATCGCTGGAGCCCTTTACTGAGTTTGCGGACGCCATCGAAAGCCGCTGCCGGGAATTTCCGGCAGCGGCTGATGAATACGGGAAAATGCGCGCGCGCGCGTTTCCGCAACGTCATAATCCGTGGTCCAGGTCATTGGTGGTTTGTATCCATTGGTATGGCAAATACAAGATCCCGGAAACGATATCCAAAGGCATCGGACGATCGTACCTGTTTGACCGACGATACCGGGAATGTTTGGATTATAACCTTCCCGAACGGATGAAATACGGCATGCAACAACTCGGCTTGCGCGTCCGGCGCGGTGGCGTACCCGACCGTTGGGCTGCCGTGCGTGCCGGCGTTGCCCGGTTCGGACGCAACAATTTTGCCTATAGCGAACGATACGGGTCATGGATCAATATCGAGCCGTTTCTAGTGGATGCGGCATTGCCCTGCGATCGGCCGGCCCGCGAGCTTGCCTGTCCGGAATCCTGCAATCTCTGCGTTGAGACATGCCCGAGCAAGGCCTTGCAGCGACCGTTATGTATGCGTTACGACCACTGTATCGCGTATCTGACCTATAAGGCGCCGGAACCGATCGAACCGGTATTGTGGCGGTCAATGGGACCCTGGATATACGGGTGTGATCAATGTCAACTTGTTTGTCCTTTGAACGCCGGTAAATGGTGCGAAAGAGAAAGCGCGGACTGGCTGGAAAATATGGCACCGTATCTGTCCAACAAGGCCTTGGCGGAGATTGATGAGAAAACGTTCCGTGAGATCGTGCAGCCGGTGTTCTGGTATATCCCGCCGGACGGCGTGGAACGTTGGCGACAGAACGTGCGACGTGCCGAACAATCAGCCGTTTAGACTGGATCGCCGACTTTGACGGCGTGACCGCAACGGTAGGCAGCGCCTGACATCGGCCGTTTACCTTCGGGTTGAACTTCGATTAGCCTTAGCGCTGCCTTGCCGGTGGCGATCAACGGTCCGTTGGGGTTGACATCAAGCACGGTTCCAGGAACGGCGGGTGCGGACGAACGCCCTGATGGCGCCGGTTCGACGACGGCACGCAGAACCCGCAGGCGTTTGCCTTTCGACGATGCACTGATACAGAAACAGCCGGGCCATGGGTTGAATGCGCGGATTCGCCGTTCGATGAGTTGTGCCGGCTGGGACCAATCGATGCGGCCATCATCTTTCTTCAAGAGCGGTGCGTACGTGGCCGCGCTTTCATTTTGGGGCCGCGCATGCAAGTCGCCGCGTGCCAGGCGTGCAAGTACGGCCCGCAAAAGTGGTGGTGCGGCTTCGGCCAGGCGCCGGCCAAGGCTTGCCGCCGTATCATTCGGCAGAATCGGCAAAGTTGCCTGGTCCATAATGTCGCCGGCATCCATGCGGCGCACCATCCGCATGACCGTTATTCCGGTAACGGTTTCCCCGTGGGCGATTGACCATTGGATGGGGGCGGCACCCCGGTATTTTGGTAGAAGCGATAGATGAATATTAATACATCCCCAAGGCGGTAGTGCCAGCAGTTCCGCGCCGAGAAACTGGCCATACGCCATGACTACGATGACATCGGGGGCGGCATGGCGCAGGCTTTTGACGGGTTCCGGTGTGTTGATCCGTTCCGGTGTCCATACCGGCACATCGGTGGCGCCGAGATGTTGTTTGACGGCACAGGGTTTGGGATGCAGGTTGCGTTTTTGCGGTCGGTCCGGTTGGGTGACAACCCCGCACAGGCGCAGCGCGGGGTCGTTCTTTAGCATGTCGAGCGTCGGGCAGGCGACGGCATCGCTGCCCATGAAGATTACGCGTGGTTTTTGTTTATGTTTCATGGAAACTTTAACCGGTTAACAACTTCTCCATCCTTATTCGGGATGCCTCCCTTACTTTGGCGTAAAGACTTTGACCATGCGTATCCATGGTAACGATGCCCGGCAGGTCTTTGACGCGCAACTGCCACAACGCTTCGGCCGGCCCGAATTTTTTCAGAAAATGTACCGTTCCCACCGATTGAATTCGTCGCTGCAGAAATTGTGCCGCCCCCCCTGGAACCTGGACGTAAACACATCCGTAGCGAGCGCAAGCCTTCAAGGTTTCCGACTCCATGCCGCCTTTACCAAGGATAACCCGGATGCCGAATCGTGCGATAATAGTGTGCATATAGGGTTCTTCACGAATGGAGGTGGTGGGACCCGCGGCAATACATTGCCGGCGTCCGGCATGGCCTGTAATGACAGGTCCGCAATGATACAAAACTGCATGGCTTAAATCGACGGGACACTTGCCGCCGCGGGCGGCGTATTGATGAAAGCGGTCACGAGCGGTGAACACGGTGCCGTTGATTGCAATCGCATCCCCGGTATGCAATTCGCGGACTTGCGTTTCTGTGATGGGCGTGGTTAAGGGAATCGAATCGGGCGTCATATTATAACCATTGGTCAATTCTGCCTGTTGAAGTAATCCGTATACCGCCGCGCCGCAAGGCCCAGCACATATAGGCGACTGTAACAAAGTAGGATGCCGGTAAGCGGGCAACGCCGGTGATTTTAACGTCCAGCAAAGTGGTACGCCCGCCCATCCCCATGGGGCCGATATTCAGGGTGTTGGCTTCCCGCAGGGCGCGCCGTTCCAAGGCGGCCAGCAACGGATCAGTCGCCCGTTCGGTGAGTGGCGACAGGAACAGCCGCTTGGCGATATCGAATCCCACGGCGCGATCGCCTCCGATACAAACGCCCAGCATGCCGGGAGCACAACCGTATCCCTGGGCGTGGGTGACGGCATCAAGCATGCAGCGGCGTACGCCCTCGAGATCGCGGCCGGCCTCCAGACGCTTATCCGGCAGACTGTATTGGGCGCTCATGTTCTCGCAGCCTCCGCCTTTCATCAGTAAACGCAATTCAAGCCTTTGCGCATTCGCGCGCGCGGGCTCCCAGTGAAATACGGGCGCCGCGGGCAACGCGACATTGCCGTTCATCAATGTGCCGTTAATCGCGTCGACTGTGTTTTGGCGCAAATATCCGCAGCGCGTGGCGGTACGTACGGCTTGTTGCACACTTCGTTCCAGGCGGCGTTGATCCCAGGCCGGCGGTACACGGCCATAAAATGTGAGTGTCCCAGTGTCCTGGCACATGGGAACATGATCCGCCGCTGCAATGCTCGCATTCTCGAGGATGATATTGATCATTGAACGGGCATGACCCGCTGAATTTTCGCGTACGCGCGCGCGATGTAATGCCTGCCGTACATCCAGCGGCAGCCGGGACGCGGTGCGACCGATAAGTTCCGTCACGGCATTTCGAATGCCCTTAAAGTTAATGTCTTTCACCATGACGCAAAACGTTTAGACAAACCGTTTTTACAAAAAACTCCGAAAAAAACTTGAACCATGAAACTTTGAATCCGCGAACGGTTGCAAAAAATCATATCAGGCCTCAAGCGATCATTCAATGTCCTTTTTTTAAGTTTCGCAACCGCTCGGTTAGCGAGGGCGGATAACGAGTAGCGATCTTTCTCTATGGAAAAACTTCAGGTGAGTTTAGCTTGCGTTGCAGCATGATTATCCCGTAGAATAAGCTGCATCATTAAAAGAACGGAGAATCGTGATGGCCAAGAATAATAGCAAGCGCAAACCTTACTGGGTTGGATGTGATTTGGGCGGCACCAAACTGTTGACGACGGTATTCGATGCCGATTTCAAGATGGTCGCTCGAATACGCACCAAACACAAGTCCGGAATCGATGTCAAGGACGGGGCTGCCTACATCGGTGATTCAATTGAGGCAGTGTTGGGTGAGGCAGGAACCGGTATCGCGCAGATCGAGGGCATTGGCATGGGCGTTGCCGGATTTCTTGACTTGGAGCAGGGCATGATTGTGCATGCCCCTAATCTAGGCTGGCGTAACCTGCCTGTACAACACGAATTACAGGTGCGGTTCGGCGTTCCGGTTTCATTAATAAATGATGTTGATGCGGGGACCTATGCTGAATATCGTTTGGGGTCGGCACGGGGTGCGCGGTGCGTGGTGGGCGTTTTTCCGGGGACCGGTATCGGCGGTGCCTGTATTTACGAGGGGCGCCTGATTCGCGGGAAAATGGCGTCGGCGATGGAAATCGGACATTTATGCGTGCAACCCGGCGGCAACCTTTGCGGTTGCGGCCGCTACGGTTGCCTGGAATCGGTGGCCAGCCGATTGGCGATTGCATCCCAAATCGCGGCGGCCGCCTATCGCAACGATACGCCGGCGTTACGTAAACTGACGGGAACCAATCTGGCGAAAATCCGTAGCGGCGTGATCGCCGCCGCCTTGCGTGAGGGCGATCCGGTGGTCGACAAAATCGTACGCCATGCGGCGCGCCAGATCGGCGCCGCGATGGTGAATCCGTTACATTTGTTGGCGCCCGACATGATTCTGCTGGGTGGCGGTCTCGTTGAGGAAATGCCCGAACTTTTCGTGAACGAAGTAGATACGGTCTTGCGTCGTCTGGGGGCTGCATCGTTCCTCAAGGACTTGAAAGTCAAGGCAGCCGCCCTGGGTGACGAGGCCGTCGTCAAAGGGGCGGCCGTATTTGCCGCCGATACGGTAATCAAGAAATCATGAACGCCGGCAACCTTAACAAGCCTGAGCCGACCAGCAGTGTCTATCCGTTGGCTGTCGTCGATATCGGTGCCACCGCGATTCGTGCGGAAATCGCCGAATCCCGCGGCGGCCACGTGAGGGTACTGGAATCGTTGCATCGTGCCGTGCATCTGGGTCGCGAAACCTTTACCGGAGGGATGATCGATTCTGATAAGACCGCGCAATGTGTCTCGATTCTGAGGGGATTCCGTGACGTCATGCGTAGCTACGGAATCGAATCCAGCGAATCGATTCACGCGGTGGCAACCTCAATACGCGATGCGGCCAACATGGATTTTTTCCTGGACCGCATCTTTATGGCGACCGGCATCAAGGTAAAGGTAATTGCCGAAATCGAGGTCCATCGCCTGACCTATATGGCCTTGCAACGCGTCTTTGAAGCGCGGCCATCCCTGGCGCGCGGCGATGTCCTGGCGGTCGAGATTGGCGGCGGCAGCTCGAAATTGTTGTTGATCCGCGACGGTTTCGTGGTTTTTGCCGATAGCGTCAAGCTGGGTTCGTTACGCTTGCGTGAATTGGTGGAAATTGAGGGAACACCTCTCCATCGTGTTCGCGCTTTAATGGAACAGAATATCCGGCGAATCATCGAGCCGGTCCGGCGGACCCTGCCGGTTGACAAGACTCCGACGCTGATTATGAGTGTCGGCGATTGCCCGTTTGCAGTTTCCCGGTTTTTCACGGCAACGCCCGATCATCCCGTGGTCAAGGTCACGCGTTCGATGTTTGCCGCGGCCGAACGGGTGATTACGATCTCACCCGAAAAACTGGTTCGCCGTTATCATTTAACCCTCGACGAAGCCGAAACGGCGGGACCGGCCATGCTGACGCATGTGCGCCTGGCTCAGGTGTTCGGAGCGCGCAACGTTTATGCGGCACGGGTTAATTTGCGGCAGGGACTGCTGATCGAGGCAGCAGCGGGAACCCAATGGGCGGCGCGTCTCCGCGAACAGGTCATGCGCTCGGCGCTTGCTCTCGGGCGGCGTTATGAGTTTGACGAGGAGCATGCGCGTCATGTCAGCCATTTGGCCCTGCTGCTGTTTCGCGAACTGCGTGACGAGCATGGGTTGACGGAACGCCATGAAACTCTGCTGCAAGTGGCGGGGTTACTGCACGATATCGGCGCATTTATCAGTAACCGCGGCCATCATAAACATTCGATGTACTTGATCGCCAACAGTGAATTGTTTGGCTTGACCGCGCACGATATGCAATTGGTATCGGTGGTTTCACGCTATCACCGGCGCGCCTTGCCGCGTGCCGCACACCTCGAGTTCATGGCTATGGATCGCGACGATCGTGCCGTGATATTGCGCCTGGCATCGCTGTTACGGGTGGCGGATGCCTTGGATCGCGGGCATTCGCAAACCATTCGCCAGGTACGGATCACGCGGAACGAAGATAACCTGACTTTGGCCACGGACGATGTTGATGACGTGGGGCTGGAACAGATGGGGTTACGCGAAAAAGCTGACTTATTTGAAGTGACCTATGGACGGCGCGTTGTGTTAAGCGCGATACCGGATGTTAGAGGCAAGGAATATCATGGCTGAAATAAAAACGCAACAACGCTATCTGAACCGCGAACTAAGTTGGCTGGAATTTAATCGTCGCGTTCTGGAGGAGGCGTGCGACACGCGCGTGCCGCTATTGGAAAGGGTCAAGTTTCTCGCGATTACAGCGACCAATCTGGACGAATTTTTCATGGTCCGCGTCGGCGGTCTGCAGATCTTGTGCGACGCCGAACAGGTAAGCGGCGTCGCATCGAACATGTTGCCGGCTAAAGAGTTGCGCGTCATCCGTAAACAGGCGTGCGGCTTGATGGCCGAACAACAGACATGCTGGATCGAAGGTCTGCGTCCCGCCCTGACTGACGCGGGAATCCGCTGCCTGGATATGGCCGATGTCAGCGCGCCGCAAATTCAATATCTCCGTATGTTGTTCGAGCAGGAAATCCTGCCCATGCTTTCGCCGATTGCCGTCGATTCAACGCGTGCCCAACCCCGCTGGCCGGGGCTGGGATTGAATCTTTGCGTGCGGTTACGAGCACATGCCGGCGCGTCATCAAAACGACCGCGGTTTGCCGTCGTTCGTCTGCCGCGTAATCTTGGGCGAACGATCATGTTGCCGGAATCCGCCGGGCATGACATGGTATGGATCGAGGATGTGGTTCAAACGTTTATCGGTCATTTGTTTCCCGGGGAGACGGTTGTCGAAAGTGTTCCTTTCAGGGTCACTCGTAATGCCGATATGAGTGTGCGCGAGGATATGGCCGGCGACCTGTTGGAACGGATGCGCGAAGTTTTGGTGGCGCGTCGCGAAAGCCCGTGCGTACGCCTCGAATTGGCGGAGCACGCGACCAAAACGAGCAGGGCTTTTTTGCAGTCCTGGCTGGCGGCGGACGCGGAGCGCTCCTACGAAATTCGAGGCCCCCTGAATATGGGCGATGTCTTCACGCTTTCGCAGTTGTCCGGTTACGAGAGTTTAAAGGA
>PXCX01000205.1 GCA_003565195.1 PVC group bacterium
AATTGAAGCGCATCGATATCAATTGCGCGAATCTGTTCCAGCTCGGTATTGAGAAAATCTCTCAGCGAGTTCGATGTCTGTGTGGCACCGGTAATCGCGTCAACCCGGTTGGGTGCGTCCGGATCGTGCCCCGTACCGATCAGAACCCGGTGTGAAACCGGTGCCTCCCAATCGATCGTCAAATCGTCGAACTGATCGAGAAACTGCGGTTCCTCAATGCGGGCTCCGAGACCGGGTGTCTCCTCATGATCGAAAAACCGTAGTCGTATAATGTTTTCCCGATTGGCATCCAGCGTGATGAATCCGTCGATTCGACCCCAGAACCCCATGCCGGAAAACGGGAATCCGAGCTGGCCGGAATCGTCGTCATGACGCCGGTAGACCCGGCGGCTGCCGTTCCCGTCCGCCCCGGTTGCTTCGGCTACCTCCAGCGTTTCGGTGATCGCACGGGCATAATCGGACGGGTTTTGTCCGTCAACCGGTAAATCAAAGGCATCACAGATGACCCGGTTATGATTTAACCGTTCGTTGGCCTCCAGAAGATCGCTGGTCGCGTAATGCACCAACGAAACGCCGGTTCCAAAAAAAGCGCACAGGGCCGCCATGAAGCCCAATACGTAAATGGGTGAATTCTTGTTCATGAGACAGATCTCACCGGTTTATGCCCACGCTTGAACCAGCGGTCCAGGGTGGGTGCAAACATGTTGCCGAAAAGAATCGAAAAGACAACGCCGCCGGTAAAAATCGAGCGATACCTGAAGAAAACGACCAGCGCACCGATCATGATAGAGTAAATCCATTGTGCCGACCGGTTTTTGGGGGCCGAAACCGGATCGGTAACCATAAAGACGGCGGCATAAAGCAAGGCGCCGGATCCCAGTGTGAAGGCAGGTGGCGGCACGGCATCAATGCCCAAAAGGTATCGCAAGACCAGCGACAGCCCAAGTGCGCCGCTAAGCATGCCGACCGTCAGCCGCCAATTGGCCGTTCGTGTCCAGATCAAGAAAACTCCAGACAACAGGATGACCAAGCCAGCCACCTCGATATTCGAGCCAGCGGCCAGAATGCGGGATGTCCCGTTGATCTCGAACCATTCGCCGATACGGCCGGTAAACAAATCAATGACAGATGTTTCGAAGCCGTAATCGCGCCGCGCCCACATGGGGGTGGCGGCGGTTACAGCGTCGGCAACCAATAAACCGCTTTCTGTCAGGTAATCCGGTAACTCCTTCAGGTTGGCCATACTCCAATGGGCGAAACCGCCGGGGAATCCGCGGAAAACGGGGACGTAGCGTGAGGTGATTTCGACCGGAAAACATACGAAAACGAAGCCGCGTCCGACAATTGCCGGATTAAACACGTTTTTGCCGAAACCGCCGAACACTTCCTTGCCAAACAGAATCGCCACCACGGCTCCGACTGCCACAATCCACAAAGGGACCGTTGCGGAGAGCGAGAGCGCATAGAGTGAGCAGGTCACGAAGCAGGCGGTACTGATACGGCCGCCGCGTTTTGCCGCCATGATCCATTCGGTAAGAAACCCGCTCAGCAACGCGACCACCAGCACGGCCAGAACGCGCCAGCCGAAATAATAGATGCAAACCAAAAGCAGCGGAAGCAACGCGAGTAAGACGCGCATCATGTTTTTCTGCTTTAAAAAATGTGGCGGCTTGATGTTGTACATCCTGCTTCATTCTCCGGAGGTTCTTGCAAAATCCCGGGTTCGATATAGTAGACGCAGAATAATATTCTGGGTTTTTGCATATCCTTTTCGCTCTAGTGATTGGCCATACTTGTCGCGTGCTCGTCCTCGAGGACGAGCACGAGGACGAGGATGTTTCCATTGTTTTAAGCGAAGGTTATTGCGACGGACTTGCCTTTCGATCAGGAATATTGGGCTTCAATCCGTTGAGCCACATCCTTGTAGCCGATATCGGCCTGATAGATTTGCTTGAAGTATTCCAGGGCCTGGTCTTTGCGATCGGTTTCCTGTAAAATCAGTCCGAGTTGATAAAGCGTTTCCTTGCGTGTATCGTCCATGGTCTCGGATTCTGCAACGGCATGTTCCAGTTGTTCGATGGCCATGTCGTACTGTTTTTTTAGCTTAAAACACATGCCCAGGTAAAAAATGGCTTGCAGCCGGTGTTTGGGACTGCGTTGGGCCGCCTGGAATTGCTGGATCGCTTCGTTGAGCATGTTGCGTTCGTAATACTGGATTCCCATGTCAAATCGCAAGCTGAAATCGTTCGGGTAACGCTTGAGCAGATCTTGCGTGTACTCGAAACGAAACGCGTCACGTTCCTTGCGCTGCGCTTCCGCGGCGGCCGTATCAGCCTTGGCTTCCGCCGCCTCGATGGCGGCATCAAATTTGCGCAGCCGGATAAGCATGATATTGCGATCGATCTGGGGATCGCGTCCGACCGCCTTTTCCTGGGTTTCTTCAAGAACTTCAATGGCTTCATCAAATCGGTTGGCATTGGCATACAGGGCTGCCAGCGAACGACGGTAGTTGACGTTCTCGGGTTCCTGTTTGATTTTGGCCAAGGCATCCTGAATCAACAGCTCCACATCCTGCGCGCCTTTGACGGCTTTGGATTCTCTTTCCAAAACCTCGGATTCCGTCGTGTCCTTGATGGCCGACCGGAATCCATCGCGCGCGGCGCTTTCCCAGCCGTCACGATTCATGCTGTTGACGGCCATGGTGTCCTTGAGCGCTTTCAGAGCTTCGGCATTGTTCGGATTCGCGTTGACCAATTCTTCAAAACATTGTAAGGCCAATTGCGTTTGCTCGGTCTTCAGGTACAACTGCCC
>PXCX01000283.1 GCA_003565195.1 PVC group bacterium
TGACAATCTCAAAAATTGGTGTTCAGTTTTCAGGCTCTGGTATTTGGCCTCCTTCCTGGGTCAGTCGGTCGATGGCCTCGTTGCGCCAGCGACGGGTTTCCTCGACCCAGCGTCCCCTTGGAAACATATCCAGATAGGCACGCACGGTATCAATGATTTCCTCATATTGTTCGGTTTCAAACAAAAGCGGTATGGCTTGCGCATACGCTTTTTCCACCCATGGCCGCACCTCCGGATCGTCCGCATTGCCGAGAAGGAACAGTCTCAGGTAAGACGCCAGCGAGTCTTGCCGTTCGTTCATTAGGCTTTGGATAACGGCCAGTTCGTAATCGGCGCGCGCACGATCGACCGGTTTTTCGGCAATTCGGCGTACCCGCCGAAGCGCGCTGATCGATTTCTGAAACGTCTCCGCGCGTTGCTTGGGAGCGTCCATCCCGGTTGCCATGCGGGCATACGATTGGCTTAACAGAAACCCGGCCTCGATCGAATGCGCCGAGCGGGGATACCGTGCGAAAAGTTCTTGCATCTCGGTGGCAGCCTCGGAATATCGTTCCTTGGAAACCAGAATTCGGGATTTGTTGATGGTCGCGGTTTCCCATGTGGAACGATGATCGGTC
The DNA here is from genome assembly GCA_003565195.1 of PVC group bacterium. GTDB lineage: Bacteria > Verrucomicrobiota > Kiritimatiellia > CAIKKV01 > PXCX01 > PXCX01. Next base: position 618 of record PXCX01000283.1, read on the forward strand.
TTCATCGCAAGATCGAAAGCGCGTAGCGCGGTGTCGTACTGTTGTTCATCGTGCATGACGTCGCCGACGCGTAAAAATTGTTGTGGTGTGAATTTCTCGGGATTGTCAAACATTTGTTCAAAGACCTGCAAGGCACGTTCGACCTGCTGCATTTCGATAAGACTGGTACCTTGCGCGAAGACGGCGTCGCGGGCCTGTGGAGAGTCCGGGTAATCGCGGCCCAACCGGTCGTAGACACGCGCTGCGTCCTCAGACCGGTCGAGCATCAGTAACAGCGCGCCTTTCATGCTTAATGCGGTTGGCGCCAGGCGCGAATCGGCAAAATGTTCGATAAAGCTACGGTAATAATCGATTGCCGCAGTTTGGTGTTGCGGCAGGTGGTCTTCCGGCGCCTGCTGCCGGGACAGGCTGTAGGCAAGCCAGAACAGGGATTGCTTGTACACTTGGCGGGTGCGCGGAATATCCTGTGCCGAATGGGCATAGCGCGCCGCTTCGGTCTCGTCTGTCATGATCTGAATGATTTTTTCATATTCCCTTACGGCATCCTCAAACCGCCGGCTGGAACGGTAAGCGTCGGCCAAGCGTTGGTGTGCCTCGATCAGGCGTGGACCCGGCGGTAATGCCTCGATGTAAGTCTGTATCGCCGGAATCGCGTTGGCATGATCACCCTGGGCATTGTAACTGTGGGCAATCCGACTCATTGCGTCCAGAGCGGCGCGTGAATCAGGGAACCGGTTCTTTACGGTTTGGAATCTTTCCAGCGCTTGTGCGTAATCGTATTGCTCTAATGCGATTTCGCCTAAACGCATCAACAAGTTCGGGGCGCGTGAATGTTCCGGGTAATAGCGCATGAAAAGATCGTATAGCGTATGCATTTTTTCGGTCATTTCCAGCGTTTCGTAAGTTCCGGCAACCCGCAGCAATGCGCTGCCGGCCACCTCCTGGTACTCGGGATGACGGTGATAGCGTTCGGCCAGGTACCCTGTCACTGCCTGCGTATAAAGCGGATTGTTCAATTCGATATAACATCGTGCCAGATCGGCCAGGGCCGCAATCGTTCTTGATTGTTCCGGGAAAAGATTGACAATCGAACGGTAGGCGGTTGCCGCCTGTTCGAAATCGTGCATATCCAGCAGCAAGCGGGCTTCCCGTAGCTGGGCGTCCAGAACCGGTCCCATGTCGAAGGGCGGGATTTTGACGGTGCGTCCCATTGCTTCCAGTGTGCTGACGATACGGCGCGCTTTTTCGCCGGAAGGCATGGCCCAGGCGCTTCCCGGATATTGAATGAATACATTATGCAAGTGCCGTAACGCCGCGCCATATTGTTGAATTGCCTTGTCGGTTTCATCATCGGCAGCAAGCGCTTCAGCTTCTCGTAAATGCAACGTTCCCAACTGGTATCGGCATTCGGCCAAAGGACTGAACCGCAAGGGCGCCTCTTCGTCGCGTAATGCCTGATCGATTTGGCGCAGCATGGGCATATATTCGCGAATGATTGTGCGCGCTCGCTCAATATCGCCCTGAATCACTTCGATATGACTCAAAAGCACCACCGTTTTACCGAACCATAGATCTTGACCGCCCCACTGGATTTCACGGCATAATTGTTGGACCTGATCGAAATAGTCTTCCCGTTCGTTGCCGGAAGCGCGTTCGCCCAGAATCAACGCTAATTCGGCCATCTCCGTTTGGACGCGGCGTTTGACTTCGCGCTCGGGTTCGGTAAGCAAAATATAGCCGAACGCCTTGAGGGCGTCTTGTTGATAGCCCGTGTTGATCATCATTTGCGCGAAACGATAGGCTGATTCGCGGTACAGGACGGATAATTCGGCGGGAGGGCCATCCGGATAACGCGCAAAAATCGACTCATAGACTGCGCGTGCCTCGCTGATCCGGTTCCGGGCATAAAAGGCGTCGCCCAACGCGAGGCGCATGCTAAGGGTTTCAGTGGCGTCGGCGGGCATGCCGTCGATGATTTCAAGCGCTTTCTCAAAACGGCCTTGTGCGGTTAGGATTTCAATCCGGACCGGGGCCGCCCGCGGGCCGGCATCTGGATGTTGTTCGAGAACCCGTTCGACGATCAGCTCGGCAAAACCGGGAAACCCCGCCTCAACCAAGCCGGAGGCGAATTCCAGTTCGCGCTCGTAACCCTGGTTTCCGGCAAGTCCGGTATGCCTCGCGGCAGCTAAAAA
>PXCX01000264.1 GCA_003565195.1 PVC group bacterium
ACCCCCGTGACCTCTTGCCCTGCATAGCCTTGGCGACGCGGGGTGTGTCACGGGTGAACACGTTCGGGTAAAACGGCGGCGATTCGCCCCGAACGTTCGCTCCTGCCGGATAAACCGGCAGGGGGCATGGCCATATTGAGAATTGCTGTCAATTGCCGTGGTCGATCTTACACATTGCTAACAAAATCCGCATGGTCGACTCACCCGCTTCGGGTAATTTGGAGCTTGTCAACAGACGAGAACCCGCACGTCGCATGTTGACGGAGTGTCCAAACGGTGCGGGAACCGGTTGATGCACGAAAGGATCTGGCATGGCGTAACCGCAAGCTGAAACCTCAAGACAAAAACCAAAACTCGATACAACCCTTAACGTTTCAACAACAATCGACATTCCAAACGCAAGCAAAGGACATTTCATGAAACATCACGCATTGACATTGATCACGACCGCCATCATTGGCGCTTCGGTCGCACAGGCTCAAATCAAAATCGATCCCAACCTGCCGGAATACACGCCGGTGGCCGGTATCTCGGGCAATCTGAACTCGATCGGCTCGGACACCCTGAACAACCTGATGCTCCTCTGGGGCGAGGCGTTCCGGGAGATGTATCCGAACGTGAACATCCAGGTGCAGGGCGCGGGATCCTCGACGGCCCCGGCGGCGTTGATCGACGCCACCGCCCAAATCGGGCCGATGAGCCGTCCGATGACGGGCGCCGAAATCGACCGCTTCGAAGCGCGCTACGGCTACGCGCCGACGGCTGTGCGGGTCGGCATCGACGCGCTGGCGGTGTTTGTTCATCGCGACAACCCGATCCAGGGGCTCAACCTGCAGCAGATCGACGCGATCTTTTCCAGCACCTATCGTCTGGGCGGCACCCCGATCCGGACCTGGGGCGATGTGGGGTTGACCGGCGACTGGGCCGATCGTCCCATCTCGCTGTATGGACGTAACGCGGTCAGCGGCACCTATGGCGTGTTCAAGAACATCGCCCTGGGCGGCGGCGACTTCGATGACGACCGTTATCAGGAGCAACCGGGCTCGTCCACCGTGGTGCAGTCCATCACGGCCGACCGTTTCGGCATCGGTTATTCCGGTATCGGTTACGCCACGTCCGGCGTACGTTTCATCAACGTAGGCCCCGGCGACAGCCCGACGTCCCACGAGCCGACCCCCGAAAACGCGCTGGAAGGCAATTATCCGCTGGCGCGCTTTCTGATGGTGTACGTCAACAAGAACCCTCGCGAGCCGATGGATCGTCTGACGTACGAATTCGTGCGTTTCATCAACTCGCGTCAAGGCCAGGAAATCGTCGTTCGTGACGGCTTTTTCCCCTTGCCGGCCGCGGTTTCCCAGGAAACCATGAACGCGATCAAATAAGCACCCGTCATTCGTGCCGGAGGGCGTTTCGCGCCCTCCGGCTTTCTCCCCCCCCATTGCCGCCCCGACAACGCCGACATCATGACCAACCGCACCCCCAAACCGATCCCCGAACGGTTCATCGTGAAGCCCGCGACGTTGTGGTTCGACCGGTTCATGAACCACTTCATCAAAGTGGGCGGACTGTCGATCATCGTGGCGGTGTCGCTGATTTTCGTTTTTATCCTGATTCAAATCATTCCGCTGTTCCGGGGCGCTCGCGTCGCGCCCGACAGGACGATGCCGATCCCGGCCGACGATTACATCGCGCTGGGTTCCGACGAGTGGTCGGAACTGCCTTTTTTCCTGACCGCCGACGGGGCGTTGCGGTTTGTCGATACGACCGATCTCCCCGAGCCGTACCACCGCGGCATCTTCACCCGGCAAGCCGGAATCGCACAAGTCGCGGACGTCACCGCGGTCGAATTCAATCCTTACGCAAGTCATCTGGTGTTGGGTTCGAATGACGGACGATTCAGCATCGTGGATGTCGTCTACCGGGCCACGCATCCGCCGCGCGGGGGACGCGAGGTGCAGGTGACCCTGGAGGAGACCCCTCCCCTGCGCATCGGCCGGGAAGGCCATCCGCTGCGTATTGTGGCGTATGGCGACCGCGGCGCCCGCAAGCTGCTGGCCGCGGCGCAATGGGTCGACGAGCGCTACGAACTGCACGCCGCTTCGCTGACGCAACGCCAGACGTTGATGGGCGCAGGCGAGTTGAGCGTCGAGCAAACCTTCGATTTAACGGAACACATTGACCGTCGGCCCGCTTTCCTGCTGGTGCCCCCCGATGCCGACGGCGTCGTAATCGGCCAGGACGACGGCGTCGTGCGTTATGTGCACTTCGATGGCCGCCGGTTCACGTTGCGACAGATCTTCGAGCCGTTTGCGGATTTGGACGACCCGCGCATCGCCTCCATGCATTTTCTGCTGGGGGATGTTTCGCTGGTCTTCACGGCCCACAACGGAGCGCAACGCGTCTTCAGCCTGTTTCGCGACCCGGACAAGGACATGCGGATCTGGGGACATACCAAGACCTTTCCGGACCTGCCCGGGCCGGCCACCTTCTTTTCGGCGGCCATGCGCAACAAGGGATTTCTGACCGGACGCGAGCGTTTCGCCACCTTGCGCTACAGCACGACGGAAAACATCCGCTGGGAACAGGAGCTGCCGTTCGATGTGCATTTGGCCGAAATCGGACCGCGTTACAATCGGCTGCTGTTCCTGGACACGGAACACCAATTGCATTTTTACGACTTGCACGATCCGCATCCGCAGGCCGGTTGGCGCACGTACTTCGGCAAAATTCAGTACGAAGGACGGGCCGAAGCGGAATATTCCTGGCAGTCGACCGGCGGACGAGACGACTTCGAGCGCAAGCTTTCGCTGGTGCCATTGATCATCGGCACTTTGAAAGGCACCCTTTATGCGATGATCTTCGCGTTGCCGATCGCCTTGCTGGCCGCCATCTACACCTCCCAGTTTCTCAAGCCGGAGATCAAACGCTACGTCAAGCCCACCATGGAGATCATGGCGTCGCTGCCATCGGTGGTGCTGGGTTTCCTGGCCGCGCTCTGGCTGGCCCCGATCATGAGCAACGCGGTGCCATCGGTCATTCTGGCCACGACGTTCGTCATTGCCAGCGCCTTTGGCGTCGGTTTCGTTTGGGGACGCCTGCCGCGGCGTATTCGCATGCGGCTCAAACCGGGATACGAATTCATCGCCTTCGTCCCCGTCATGGCGTTGGTCGCCTATCTGGGCTGGCGTCTCGGGCCGGTGGTGGAAAATGCGTTTTTTGTCGTGACCGATCCGGACACCGGGCTTCGCATCGCGGATTTCCGCATGTGGTATCCCCGGGCCACGGGGTTGAGCTTCGAGCAACGCAACGCGTTTGTCGTGGGGTTCGTAATGGGGTTCGCGGTCATTCCGATCATCTACACCATTACCGAGGATGCGTTGTCGAACGTTCCCGATGCGTTCCGCTCCGGCTCGCTGGCGCTGGGCGCGAGCCGCTGGCAGACCGCCGTGCGGATCGTGCTCCCCACGGCCTCGGCCGGCATTTTTTCCGCCGTGATGATCGGCCTGGGCCGGGCGGTGGGCGAAACCATGATCGTGGTCATGGCCACCGGCAACACCCCGGTGACCCACTTGAACCCATTCACCGGCATGCGCACCTTGTCGGCGAACATCGCCGTTGAACTCCCGGAAGCGCCCTATCTCGGCACGTTGTACCGCACGTTGTTTCTGGGTGCGATGGTGCTATTTCTGATGACGTTCGTCGTCAATACCCTGGCCGAAATCATGCGCCAGCATTTGCGCGAACGCTACAAGGCCGTAGAGTAAAGCGATGACGAACCCACCTCCGACAACCTCGACGCGTCCCCAACCGCCGGCCGGTGAAACCTATGTCTGGGTCACCGGCATGGGGCTGACCATCGGATTGGTCATGATCCTGTTTCTGCTGGGTCTGATTCTGCGCAACGGAATCGGCGTGTTCTGGCCGCGACGCGTGGCGGAAGTCACCTTTCGCGAGGAACGCGACACCCGATTCCGAGAAGGCCTGCGGACGCTTGGCGTGATCCTGCTGGAACAAGATCGCGACATTCGCGATCTGACCCCCGAACAAATCGAAAGCCCCGATCCGGCCGATCGCCGCGAAAAGCAGTTGTTCATCGGAAACCGCGACGTGTATGGCCAATCCTTTGCGTTCTTCAATGCCGGAAACATTGCCGCCATCGACTATCCCGACAACGTCATCCGTGCCGAGCGTCTGGAGTGGGGCGACGCCTTGCTGTTTCCCGTGCGTCTGCACAGCCGCGACGGGGTCGAGATTCTGGCGGACGACCCGGCGTTTGACGGCACCCTGAACCGACTGGTGCGGGAAGTCGGCGACCGGCGCCGGGAAATCAACCGAATCGAACGCTTCGCCATCGGGCGCATCAACCTGCAGATGCGCGACCTCGAGTTGCGCGAGCGCTTTTTCGCCCGACAGGATGCGCTGACTCCCGAGCAGGAGGCGGAATACGCCACCGTGCGACAACGCATGGCGGAACTTCAGGCGGAATACGATCCGTTGGCGGCCCAGGCCGGCGTCCTGCGCGCCAGACAGATGGAATATACGTTGGATTACCGCGTCATCAGCGGCGAAGCACGCTCGATGCCGGTCGGGCACATTGTGCACTACTATTATCCCAATCGATTGAACACGCCCGCGCGCGTTCGGTTGATGGCGCATCACATTTGGGATTTTCTCAGCGGCTACCCGCGCGAGGCCAATACGGAAGGCGGCATTTTTCCCGCCATTTTCGGCACCTTCGTCATGACCCTGATCATGAGCATCGCGGTGATGCCGTTCGGCGTCATGGCCGCAATCTACTTGCGCGAGTACGCCCGGCAAGGGTCCCTGGTGCGAGCGGTACGGATCGCGATCAACAACCTCGCGGGCGTGCCGTCCATCGTCTTCGGCATTTTCGGGCTCGGCTTTTTCGTTTACCTGGTGGGCGGCACCATCGACAACCTGTTCTTTCCGCAAGCCTTGCCCACCCCGACCTTTGGCACCGGGGGCATCATGTGGGCGTCGCTGACCCTGGCCTTGATGACCGTGCCGGTGGTGATTGTCGCCACCGAGGAAGCGTTGGCCGCCGTGTCCCGCGGCGTGCGAGAAGGGTCGCTGGCCTGCGGGGCGTCAAAGTGGCAGACCATCCAACGCCTCGTCCTGCCCGCATCCGCCCCGGGCATCCTGACCGGGCTCGTACTGGCCATGGCCCGGGGCGCTGGCGAGGTGGCCCCGTTGATGTTGGTCGGGGTGGTCGCCCTGGCCCCCAACCTGCCCATCGACAGCATGTTCCCCTTCATCCACCTCGAACGCAAATTCATGCACATGGGGTTCCACATTTACGATCTCGGCTTTCAATCGCCCGATTCCGAGGCGGCCAAGCCGATGGTTTTTGCGACCACATTGGTGTTGATCCTGCTCGTGGTGGTGTTGAACCTGCTGGCCATCATGGTGCGCAATCATTTGAGGAAGAAATATGCCGCCGACACATTCTAGAAGCGTGCAAGGAGAAACGCGCGACATGACCACACCGCCCACCTCGGCCATCGAAGCACAGCGCCGCCCGAAAGTCGAGCCCCGATCCGAGAAATCGAAGCCAACCGGCAATCCGGAGCACATCCGCATTGCGGACTACAGCTTCTATTACGGCATGTCACAGGCGTTGCATACCATCGACCTGGCCATTCCCGAACGACAGGCAACCGCCCTGATCGGGCCGTCCGGCTGCGGAAAGTCCACGCTGTTGCGGAATATCAACCGCATGAACGACTTGATCGACGGCATCCGGCATGAAGGCGACATCACCATCGCGGGCGAAAGCATTTACGATCCGTTTCTGGAAGTCATTTCGCTGCGCAAGCGCATCGGCATGGTGTTTCAAAAATCGAACCCGTTTCCCAAGACCATTTACGAGAACATCGTTTACAGTTTGCGCGTGGCCGGTCGCAACAAAAAGTCCGAACTCGACGAAACGGTCGAAACCTCGCTCAAGGCCGCGGCATTGTGGGAAGAGGTCAAGGACCGGCTCAACCAAAGCGCGTTCAGCCTGTCCGGCGGCCAGATGCAACGCTTGTGCATTGCCCGCGCCATCGCCAATCGACCGGAAATTCTGCTGATGGACGAACCGTGTTCGGCGCTGGACCCGATCGCCACGGGCAAGATCGAGGATTTGATCCATGAGTTGAAGCGGGAATACACCATCATCATCGTGACCCATAACATGCAGCAGGCCGCACGGGTTTCGGATCGGACCGCCTTCCTGTACATGGGCAAACTGATCGAATATGACGAGACGGAAAAAATCTTCATGGATCCCGCCGATCCGCAAACCGAGGCTTACGTGTCCGGGCGCTTCGGTTGAGTTGCACCTGCCCCCCATGTTTCTGAACCCATGCATCAGAATGTCCAACAGCCAACAAGGAATATCCAATTTCCAAATTTGATCATTGGACATTCCTTGCTGGATATTGGATATTCAGTTACTGAAAAACCTGAGCGTGCTCAGAGGCCAAACTACCCTGAAATCGTTTGCGTTTCGACGTCGGCATACAGGGCGTCGATGCGGGATTGGATTTCGAGGGTCCGGCCCAGGGCGGTTACGATCCGGCAGTAGGCACGAATGTCGTCGAGTTCGAGGCGGCGTTGCCTGCGGTCCTTGAGCCACTTCTGGCAGACCTGGTAACCGCCGACCGGGTACGTCCAGACGGATTCCGGCACCGGGGCGAAATGCTGAGTGGCATTGATGCACACGCGTTGTGCGGCGGCATCGTAGCGCAGACCGGATTTGCGGTCCTTGCCGATACGCCCATCCCCGTCACCCTCGAAGCGGCAGGCGGGCGGATCGAGATCCGGTGACGTGAGCAGGTGCAATCCGGTCAGTTTTTCGCCCAACGCGGCCATTTTTTTGAAAAGTTGTGCGTCCGCCGTGAACGGGATGCGCGGAAAGTCCATCTTCAGAAACGCGGCGTATTTCGTGCGGTAAGCGGGAGCATGGAGCACGGCGTAAAGGTAATGGAAGATGGCTTCGGGGGACGGTTCCTCGCCGTAGGCCGCCGTCAAGGCGGCGATCAAAGCGGAATTCAAATTGGACTTTTTCGCATCGTAAAGCGCTTCAGGCTCGAAAAGCATCATGTTCACCCAGCGGCGGCGATCCTCCTGTTGGGGTGGAAGCGGTTCCGGATAAATATACAGAGGGAAAAAGTAGTTGATGTCGTAGGCTGCAACTGACTTGTGAGCGGCAATTGTCCTTGTCGCCAGGACCCCGGATTCCGCTTTGTGCTGTTTTGGCATGACCAACGCCGAATTATCCCCCACCAGCATGTGACGCATGACTTCGTAGCGTCCACGTTCAATCATGGCGGGATGGTAAAACAACCAACGGGTGTCGAAGGGTCGGTAAAGGCAGGGTACGATCCGATCCTCCCAATCGTCGTCCTGCATCAGGGCGTTGCGTGCCGTTCGAACCGACCAGGAGCCGCTATCCCGCAATCCGTAGGTGACTTTGAGCATCTCATCGCTCAGGGCGGTGTCACGAAATTGGCGGATTCGGCGTAAAAGCGAGTCGCGATCAAAATCAAACACCACGGCGTCGCGAGCGGTCACGACGCCGACACTGTTTACGACAAACACATCGTTTACGCGCGGATAACGCTCGTAGCGACGCACGGCGGTCTCGTCACGACGGACAAACAGGTACCTGTCGGGGCGCGTCGCAAGCTTGCGCCAGCGGGTGTTGTCAAGCGCATGGGTGTCGAGCCACGTGTATTTTGTGTCGCGCTGACCCCAAAGATCGGCATGACGCACCACGGCATCAGCCTTGGGCTTGGGATCGCCGCCGCGTTTCACGAAAAAGGCAACTGCCACACCTTGGCGGATGTCGAAGACGTTTTTGTCGGGGCTGCCGTCCGGGCAGGTCTCCTTCTTGAGCGAATTGCCGTGCAGGTCAAGGATGTAGATGTCGTCGAAAGTCTTCATCAAGCTTTGGCGCATTCCGCGAAACGTCGGATTGTCCAGATAGCCATGATTGGTGATCATGCCGACCACCCCGCGCCCGGCCTGGTCGATTTTCCATTGCGCGAACCTCAGGAACTTGACGTAATCGTCTTGCAGCCACTTGGGATTGCGCTCCCCGAGCGGTTGACCGTCGACCTGCTTGTAGGTGTCAATCAAACCGGTGATCCATTCGCCGATATTGGCCGAGTGCCCGGAATAGGGTGGATTGCCCAGAATCACAAGGATCGGGGTCTGCTGCTTGACCTTTCCAGCGAGGCGGGATTCTTCGGCAAGCGCAAAGAATCCGGGAAGTTGGCTTTGTTCCAGTTCAACGTTGTCGAGCGTATTGGTCAGGTAAAACGGAATGCGTTCCTGATCCGTCAGGCGGTGGCCGAGTGCCTCGAGCAGGAAGCTCATCTTGAGATGCCCCACCGCATAGGGGGCCATCATCAGTTCGAAGGCGTAGAAATTGCGCAGGATGTGGGTGCGGATGAAATCGGCGCGTCCGCCCTTGCCGTATGTGGCCTCGAATTCGGCCACGGCCTGTTGGGCGGCCTGGGCAACAAAGGTCATGGTGCCGGCGGCGGGGTCGAGCAGGGTCACGCCTTCAGAGGCCAGACCTTCCCGCTTGCCGAAGTCGCTTTTCAGCAGGCCGTGGATTGAACGGACAATATACCCGACCACGGGTTCGGGCGTGTAGTAGACGCCGCGGCGTTCGCGCTCGGCGGGATCGTACTGGGCAAGAAAAGTCTCGTAAAAGTGGACAATCGGATCACTGCCCTTGCCCTCCTGGTAATAACTGTCGAGGATTCCGGGCGCATCGGCCAACGCCAACACCTCGGCCAGATCGTCCACGCACCAGGCCAGTTGATCAGGCAGGTTGCCCAGCGAGATGAATTGAAAAAGGTCACGCAGCACCCCGATGGTCTGTGGGATGTTGTCGAAGGCGGCGCGACGGTTGAAGCCTTCCGCGGTGCGGGTGCGGGCGGCAAACAGCCCGTAGGTGATCGTCTGGGCAAAGAGGTCGGCGAAGTCCCGAGGCGTCAGCGTCCCAATCAAAAACTTCTGGAACGCTTCGTAAAAACCGTTCAATCGAGCGGCGGCGGGGTCGGCGTTAGCGCGGTCGAGCAGATCGAAAATGACATCCCGCAGGAAGCGGGTGCGCTTGGCCAATTCCAGCGCCAACGATGCGGCGGTAAAGACCCTGGGGAGGGAAAAGTCGAAAAAACGATTCAGCAGGGCGTCGAGTTCGGCGGGTTTTTCAACGGGCGGCGCCTGCCCGAGACGGTTGAGCACCACGGAACGTCCGGCCACAACGGAATCCATGCACTCGCCGTTGCGATAGAGACGGAATTCAAGAAAATTGGTCAGGATCAGGTTTGGAAACGTTTCCCGGTAGCGTTGTAGCTGCTCGCTGTCCTCGATCGCATCCAGGCGTTCCTCGGTCGGGCGCTTGGCCTCGAGGTAGCCGATGATGCGATCAGCGCCGTTCCAGACGCGGAAATCGGGATTGCCGGCGTCGGTGGCGCTCGGCAGGGTCGTGATTCTGACGTGCGTGCGGCCGGTCAGCTCCGCCAGCCCGGCAAGCAAACCGCTGAGGCAGGGGTAAAAGCTTTCCTCGCGCGCATCGCCCTGCCGGGACACCGCCGACAGCTCCTTGAAATAGTTCGAGAACAACGATTGGGTTTGCATGGGACAAGGGTGAACGCGCTTCGTGAAGCCACGGAACATCGCATATTGAACCCTAAATCAAAAAATTGGTCAAGAACCGCGGTCTTTAGTCTGTAATTCTCAATATGGCCACGCCCCCTGCCGGTTTATCCGGCAGGAACGGACGTTCGGGGCTAATCGCCGCCGTTTTGCCCGAACGTGTTCACCCGTGACGCACCCCGCGTCGCCAAGGCTATGCAGGGCAAGAGGTCACGGGGGTCATCATAAGCAATGCGCGTCGAATGCCGACCCTTTTGAGTGCGCGTGCCTGCACGCGCTTTACGTGCCGACGCCCGCGTCGGCACATGCGCCTTCTCCCGGAGCAGGCTCCGGGTCAGAAAGCGCGTGCAGGCACGCGCACTCAAAAACGCGCATTTCCCAGCCACCGTGAACAGTTACCAAATTTTTATTACGCGAGCCCTTAGCCGCGACTTGTCATTGGCGAAGGCGCAACACCGCGGACGGATCGCAAGCCATTACGGTTCAGCGAAACAGGCTGTCGATTCCCATGGCACGTTTGCGCGCGAATCGAGGCACCCACTTGGGATTGAAGCGCCGCATCCAGCCGTGCACCCATCCCAGGGGCCGCAGAAACAACAGCCGATCCACCAGCCGATATCGGGGCGTTCGACGGCATAGCAGGGGCATCAACGCAATCAACCGTCGGGCGCTTCGCGTCGGCTCCGCCACCTGGATGCGAATCGCATAGCGAGGTCTCCAACGTTGCTTGTATTGTTTTTTCAATCGTCGGATGTGCATCAGCGCCGCTTCGGGCGCGTCATTCAGATAGTATGCGCGAACCGCCAGCAGGATCTCGAACGTGTCGCGTTGAAACGCCAATCCCTGGCTTGGGAACCCATGGTCGCGCGCTTGCGTTTCAAGCGTTTCGAGTTCGACAAAGGCGTCCTCGCCTTCACGGATCGCCCGTGCGCGATCCGCGGGCGAAATCCAATGCCGCAACAAGCAGCGTAATGGCGACAGGACGAGGATGCGATCCCAATACACGTATAGCAACGGTGGAATCCGGACGCGACGAAAATACAACGGTTGTTCGGCAAAGCACCGCAGGTAGAGCAAATGGTCGATGACACGCTGCAACCGCAGCAGAAACTCGGGAAACGCCGTCGGATCGGCTTCGGGCGCGTGCCGCTTCAGCCAGCACGAGGCGGCATTCCGCCAGGTTTCGCCTCGCGCCAACGCGCCAAGCACCGACACATTCAATTCAACCCAGGGGGACGAATCGCGCAGATAGGTCAATCGCTTGAAGCGCCCCCAACCACCGGTTTGACACCAGACGCTGATGCCGCAAAGATTCGGTGCGCCCGACAATGCCGCGAGCACCTCGGCGGCCTGCACGCCCGCAAACCCGGGGTATTCGCCAAAACCCTCATACTCGCGACGCGCCTGAAACTCGACGATCTTGCGATGCCGACTTCTGAAAAAATGCGCGTTGACAGTCAGGTACCGGAAAAAATCGCTTTCGCCGGGCTTCAACGACAAGCACAACCAGGGACTGTCGATGCCGTGAAAGACCCGCCCGAAGGTTCGTGGATGCCACAGCAAATCGCCGATCGGATACGCCCCGACCGTCCATAACCGAAAGAACAAGGTGCGCCGATGGCGTTCAAATACTGGAAGCAACGTTTGCAACAGCCGGCGGGCCTGGCGTGGCGTCCGGATCGTGAGACGGCTGCGAAAATCGCCGCGAGTCCTGGCTTCGTCGCATTCGCCGATGCGCAGGATCATGCCCGCGAGTTCGGGGAAATCGCTGAGCCCCCGATCCACGCTTTCGGCCAGCCAGTCGATCGCGACCGTCGCCGTTGGATCGATCGGCTCGCGGCATTGGGTGGCGCAGGGTACGACATCGGTGGTCAGCAACGGCCGCAGCCCTTGCGCCCTTGCAATCCGAAAGAGATCCGCATACAGTTCCCGATACCGATCGATCTTGTCCCGCAGTTCGGCGGGATAGCCGTCCCATTGGGACAGATGCGCCAGGTCGTCGAAGGTAATGGCGTTATACCCTTCGTCCGCCACGCAGGCGGCGAACCGCCGCGAGTCCGACATTACCTGCGCGATACGCGCCGGACAAGGCTGCCCGTTGCGTTCCCAGTCCGCGAACGGGACTTTCGACCAGTTGACGCGCTTGGTCCGAACCGACCTAAAAAACGGCCCGATGCCGTCTATGATCCGCCAATCCGATAACGATGGGGACTGCAACGTTTCCATAACGGGTCATTATGGTTACACCATTTGGCTGCCATCATGTTTGAAATTGATGTGAACCGCATGAGGATGAGTGGATTCGGGATACGACTCTTCATCGCATGCTTAAACCCCACGCTTTATCGGATATGCTTACTCGACTAATGCTTGTTGAGCAACGGTTAAGTAGGTCGTTTTAGGGTGAGGCGCAAACCCCCTCACGGCGGCGACGGCGCGCCGCCCTCCATTTTCAAAACAGCCGTTTTAGCTATAAATGGAGGGCGGCAGGCCCTTGCCGCCGTTATCGGGGAGGGGTTTTGCAAGTGGCTCTGAATATCCAGCAAGGAATGTCCAATGATCAAAGTTGAGATTTGGACATTCCTTGTTGGCTGTTGGACCTTCTAATTTCAAACTCTCTTCCCGGAGCCGCCCCTCAACCTCACGGACCGGGGGCGTTATGCAATAGGCACCAATACCCAATTTCAAATTTCCAGTTTCCAGTTTCCAGTTTCCAGTTTCCAGTTTCCAGTTTC
>PXCX01000297.1 GCA_003565195.1 PVC group bacterium
CTTCCGTATGAACGTAGACGTGCATCTGTCCCAAGCCGATTCCGGCCACCTTGACATTGTAAACGGCCTCACCTTCCGGCAACCCGCTATCGATCAAGAGCGTTTCGTCCCCGCTAACGGTGTCGTAGACATAGACGTAATCAGGATCGCCGCCAGTGCCTTCACCGTAATAAACCAGATCTCTGCCATCAATCTGATACAGGCTGATGTTCCGGACACGGGAAACCGAGGTGGTATAGACTGCGTCACGCGTCAATCCCAATCCATTCGCTTCCAGATCACCTACGTTCCAGCGCCAGATATTACCGCGTTCCCCGCTGGGGCTTCCAATATTCGAATACAAATACTGGTCATCGGTCGAAAATTCCAAGCCATCCATCTGAACATTGCCATGATCGTTACTGACGGCAAACACGGTCACATCTTTTGTCCATGGCGCGCTGGTAGGCAGGCTTGAACGATAATCGCCTGCATCCGCATTCCCGACCAGGATCCGGCCGAGATCCGGGGAAATCGCGCCGCCTTTCCACTCTTGTCCATAACCGTAAAGCCCATCACTTTCTCCGGAGACAATCGCGGAGACTTCCGTTTCATCGGCCGCGGCAATTAAGTTCGTGATACTGAACAAGGTGCCACCGCCATCCATCAGCGTCACGAAAAGATAGCTGTTGCTTCGATCCTTGCTCCAATTCTGTGGTCCCCATCCTCCGGTGCCGATCGATGCTTTGTATTTCAACTCGGCATCCTGCCACCAGGGATCAGCGGCGGCCACATTGGCGTCGTCATAGGGCGGTTGGATTTCGATCGCGCCATTGGGACCGGCTTCCGCGGAGTACCAGTATTGCGTATTCCAGAGCCAGGTAATCGAGGAATCCTGTGTGATCTCGAACGACGGCATATTGGTTGGATTGTCCACGCCTTCCACGTACTCCGGCGTATCGCCGGTGCCGATCCAGCCGTCGACGGTATATTTGACGTCGTTTTCGAAAACGACTGGCGAATTATTGACTACGTGTGGCGGTACAAGGGTGCCGTCTTCATAGGTATCTGTTTCGGGATCGGCGCCTCCGTGCTCTGACGTTACAGTCATGGTCTTCAACTGGAAGTAGGCCCGTAAATGTCGCGGTTGATCCATCGGAACGATCGCGACATTTTCTTGAGGAAACAGCGGATCCTCTTGCTCAAAAGTCACACCGTTGGTATCGCCGCCCCAGCGCACGAAATCCGTTTGGTTCTTGGCCGTGATCCGTATCGTCTGGCCTTGGGCGGCCCAGCCGTTCCCCGCAGGCAGTTCTTCACCATCGATCTCGAGGGTTACGCTGCCGTCACCGTCAATGCTGGCTTCGAGCCAGTAATTGGTGGCCCAATGGAAGGTTACGGTGGCGTCATTGGTTAAATTGACATCCGGGGTTTGGGAATACTGATTGGTATGCCAGTAGATACCGCCATCCGTCTCATCATAATTGGGCAGATAATCGAACCCGGGTTGCGCGGCGTCCAAGTCGTCATTTCCGGCGGCGCTCCAGCCGACCGTGACGTACTGAGTGGCCACGCGGTTGACACCGGACCAGTCCACGGCCCACAGGTTCATGGGCGAATCGGTGATCTGGGCGTTGAGCAGGGTATTCCAGTCGTTGGTGTACGGGGCCCCGGAAATTACAGGGATATGGCCGTCAACACCCTGGTTGCCGTGCTCGGAATCGAGCACATTAAAAGCCGCATTTTCGTAGAGCGAGTGGATCGTGAGGTCATGCTTGTCGATATCGAAAGCCACGTCCATTCGCGAACGGTTGGTAACGCCGCCGTCCACCCAGACGTCCAGATCGTTCCATACATGCACAAAATTGGTCTTATACGCGGCGCTGAACTGTCCGAAAAGATTAGTTTCGCCACCCACTACGACGGGATGGCCGTTCGTGGCAACCGACACGATATGGTACCCTTCATCCGCCCATACCGTGTTTGTAACATCGGAGCCAATCGGATAGGCCAGCGTGAAGGTCATAGAGTCCTCGTCCCAAGTGGGCGGATTGGTCGCGAACGTCTGGAGATCCTGGTCGCCCGGAATAATCCCGGCATTTTGATCGGCGATCGAGGCCGGTGTAGAGGTCTTGGCGGCCTCAATGGTCGGGCCAAAGAAGACTTCGAGTTCATGGTTGTCATTGACATCCGTAAAGGTTACCTGGGAAGGCCCCTGGAGCGACTCCGCGCCGTCGATAACAACCCGGTAAACACCGTAACCAGGCTTGGGATGCGCAGTGAACGTTAAATCACCGCCCGTGAAAGCGTTGGTGGAGCCGACAACGGAGCCGAACTCGTCATCATACAAGACAGTGACGGTATAATCGTCATAACCCTCGAACGGGTTTTCCAACTGCACGACCAAGTCGTCAAGATACGAGCGATCTCCGGAGAAGGAAATGTCGGAGAGGTACAAATTGTCTTCGTTCGCCGCCCTAAACCATCGATCAACACCCCCATCTAATGATTGCGCTCTTTCATGAGTAATCTCGGTCGACTCATTAAGACGAATAGAAAACCAATTTCGCAACAAGGGACCGTAGCCGTAATACATTTCGACCGTCAAGCGTACCCAATCATTGGTATCGATCGGCCAATGGTCCAGCGTTGTCCAAACATTGTCACCATCATAACGGTGCCAAACGGTTAAATACCCGTTACTATTGACATAGGCGGCCATTTGCACATCCTCACCGACCTGGTCATGGACAGTGATCTCAGGCTCGTAACTGCGCAACGGCTGCATCATCATGTCGATGTAGAC
>PXCX01000034.1 GCA_003565195.1 PVC group bacterium
ATTGTCAAGGGTTGAACCAGACGTTATAATGTAGGCAGAAGTGAGCAATCGGCAAACTAAATCATCCAGTTAACTCATACCGGTTTCCGTTTGACATACTGAATACGGATATCCGGAAGCAAAGAAGGAGGTAGTGCATGAAAAACCTATCGTTTTACGGACGTGGCATCGCGGCAACGATATTAACCGGCATCGTGCTGAGTGCCCCAGCGATCGCGGATAACGTTTTGTTATTGCAAGACGGGCGGCGCATACCATTCCGGTCGATCCGCTATCAGGAACGTACCGATGAATATATGGTCATGACCCAGGAAGGCCGTTTCCCGGTACCGGCGGCCAATGTTCGCGATGTGCGTGTCGCCGAGCCGGAACGCTGGGGTCAAGGCAACCATATGTTGCGCAATCAACGCTACGACGATGCCGTCAGTGTATTCCGCGATATTATTCGCGATTACAACCGGCTGGGCTGGGATCTGCGTGCTCGCAGCAAGCTGGCCCGTGCCTATGCCGGGCAAGGCGAGCATGGGCGTGCCATTGCCCAGTACGAGGAGTTGTTTAAAGCCCAGACCCCCACGTCCGAGCAACGGCGCAACTATTGGAGCGCGTTATTGGCGGCGGAACGGTACAGCACCCTGAAACATGAACTCGACACCGTCATCGCTGAGGGTGAACGCCAGGATATTGCGGTAGCCCATTTAATGCGCGGCAATCTCCATGCCGCCGAAGGCAATACCATGGAAGCCGTGTTTGATTATCTCCGGACACATATCCTTTTCGAAGAAGTCGCCGAAGTACAACCTGAAGCGTTGTATCGCGCCGCCGAGCGCCTGGATACGCTGCGCGAGACGGAACACGCCGAACGCTTGCGTCAGGTGCTTCGGCAACGGTATCCCGGCAGCGACTATGCGCGGCGCTTACGTTAAACAAACTAGATCTGAGGAAATATCCAATGCGGAAAACATCGTGGGCCATCTTGTTTTTAGCGTTTGTTTGCGGAGTCATCGCGGCATTTCCGTCCCCCGGCCAGGAAGAGGCGCGCCCTGAACCCGCGATGCAGGCGGCAACCCCGTCCGCCGAGCCGGTGGCAGTCGGACCAGTCGAAACCGCCGAACCCGACGGCGGCACATTCATCGCCGTAGTGCGCAGCAGTGGAACCATGGGCATCATCCTGTGGCTGACACTTTTTATCGCTCTGTTCGCCGGCGTCTGGTTTATCGTCGATTGCTCGATTTTCGTGAGAATTAACCGGATCATTCCCCAGCAACTGGTCGACAACGTAAACCAATCCATGGCCGAGGGCGATGTTGGCAAGGCGATTGAAAACTGCGACAACGAACCGGGTCCGCTGGCCAATATTCTGAAGGCCGGTTTCAGCCATGTCGAGGAAGGTTTTGAAACCATTCAGGACGCTGTCGGCGTCGCGGCTGAAATGGAAAGCGAATCATTGCTGCAGCGGATATCATACCTCTCGGTGGTCGGCAACTTATCCCCGATGCTTGGTCTATTGGGCACCGTACAGGGCATGATTTATGCCTTTGCGACGCTGGCCACCGAAAGCGGCGCCGCACAAACCGGGGTGCTGGCCATGAATATTTCACAGGCTCTCTACACCACCGCCGCCGGACTGTCCATTGCCGTTCCCGCTGTTACCGCCTTCTTCATTTTTCGCAACCGCGCAAGCAAGATTATTCTCAGAATGGAAGCGATGACCCTTGATTTAATCAAGGATTTGCGGAACGTCGAAGTTATTGAAAATTAAATCCGGTCGTAGATTGAGTCGCGCGGCAGGAACCGGGAGTCGAGCATGCCACGACGCAAAAATTTCAGCACCGAAGTGGACATCAACATGACACCCATGATCGATGTTGTCTTTCAGTTGATCATCTTTTTTATCGTGACCCTGCAATTGGACCGCGACATGTTGAACGAACGGATTCAACTGGCGGAATCGCCCCACGGTCCCGCCCAGGAAAAACGTGAACCGCGCACGATCATCATCGAAATCGATCATCGGGGCCGAATCTCGATCGGTTCCGCCCAGTTTACCCCCCGTCAGCTTCAGGGATTGTTGCGGGTCACGGTTGAACGACACGGTTCCCGCGTGCCGATCCTGATCCGGGCCGATGGCGATGCCAGCCATGAAGATGTACGCCGGGTCATGGACGCCTGCACCAGCGTTGGACTGTGGCGTATGCAATTCGCGGCCATTAAGGAATACGCCGGTTAACCCGGAGGGGGAACAGGGCATGCGTCAACGGAAACGTCAAATCAGCCGGGACAAGCAAAGCGAGCTGGAAATGACACCGATGATCGACGTCGTTTTCCTGTTGCTGATTTTCTTTGTCGTCACAATTCAACCACTGGATGTCATCGCCCTGCTTGACGTCTCACGCCCTTCCCCCGACCCGGATGCCCCGCCGCCGCCGGAACGGATCGATGATATGTTGACGATTTCGATTTACGCGGATGCGATCACGCTTAACGAACGCCGTTATTCGCGGGCGGGATTGGAACGGATGCTGATCCGGATGGCGCGCCTCAGCACAACCCAAACGGTACTGATCAAGTGCGCCCCCGATTCGTCGCACCGCACTTTAATCGAGGTTCTCGACCTATGTGCGAAAGCGGGGTTGACCAATTTATCGGTACTAAGTTTATAACCGCTTTTTCATGGCGTCATCTCCCATATCCATAGATCGTTCGCCCATCCGCTTACTGGCGCCGAATGTCGTCAACAAGATTGCCGCCGGCGAAGTGGTCGACCGGCCATCCTCGGTCCTCAAGG
>PXCX01000184.1 GCA_003565195.1 PVC group bacterium
GCATAAGCACCTATGCGGGGATCCTGTTCGATCGCTGCCGACTCGTCGACTTCAGCGAGAATATGCCGCCGACTTTGATTGAACGCGTTCGGCAGTGGACTCATGCCGCACGACGCAGCGTCACCGCCATGACCGATTAGGAGATTGTTGACACATGCCGACATTGCAATGGTTGGGGCGGGATGAGGCGGTGCTGGCGGCGGACAAGGCGCCGTTCCGGTTGCTGGAGCATGTCGCGGACCTGTCCGCCGGCGACGCCGATTTCGGGAATCTCCTGATTCAGGGCGACAACCTTGACGCACTCAAAGCCCTGCTGCCCGTTTATGCCGGGCGCGTGAAGTGCATTGCCATCGATCCGCCGTACAATACCGGCAGCGCTTTCCAGCAGTACGAAGACAATTTGGAGCACTCGACGTGGTTGTCTCTCATGTACCCGCGGATGCAGCTTATCCGTGACTTACTGCGAGAAGATGGAACGATCTGGGTTTTCATCGATGACCCCGAAGGTGATTATTTAAAGGCCTGATTTCGTGGCCGAACTCAAGGATGGCCGCATCCTCGTCATCGAATACAAGGGCGAGCACCTCGAAGACAAGCAAAGCGAGCAGGAAAAGCGCGACATCGGCCGCTTGTGGGAAGCCCGTAGCGGCGGTCGCGCCCTGTTCCTCTGGGCCGTCAGGCTGGACGATGCCGGACGGAACGTCAGTCGCCAGATCGAGGCGAAAGTGCGGGCTCAGACCGATGGACGCTCACGAATTCTAGAATGACAACCTTGTTCGACCACAGACATGTCAAGACGGTGTGCCGGGCGGTTGCGTTGACCGCCTTGGGCATGCTGTACTTCGTCCCTACGTATTACGACGTAAACGCCGGACGCAGCCGCCATTTGCTGGAATGGCTATGGCGCGAAGGGTGGAGCATTGTGGGAGACTCCGACTTGATATGGCTGGCGTTTCTGGCAGGCTTCATCTTTTGCAAGCGCAAGGAATTGTTTGGCGATTGCGGCACGGAGCCCTCAACGGCGCAACGTCTCCGCTGGCGCTGTGCAACGGCTGGCTTTGCGCTATATCTTCTGGGGCATCGCATGGGATCGCTTCCGCTTGTCGCGTTGTCCGGCGTTTTTGCCTTGATAGGCTTGTGCCGCAACCTGTTCCCAACGGCGCAAGCACGATTGTTCGTTGCGATCGCTTCCTTGGTATGGGTCATTCCCGGCTTATTTGCGCCGTTGTATCTGCCACTTCGGCGCTTGACCGCAGGGTTGACAGCCATTTCGATGGGCATTTTTCTGGATCTGCGTTTGAGCGAGACCTTTTTGATGCTGATCCATAACGGAGAAGCTTCAATGTTTTCGGTCACGGACGAATGCAGTGGGTTCACGTCGCTCAAAGTTTTTGCCGTACTCTTTGTCGGTTATGCGCTGCTGCTTAACATCAAGACCCGACGAGGCGCGGCGATTTTTATCGCCGCCGTGGCGATCGGCTCTCAGTTGACCAACTTCGTTCGTGTGTGCATCATCGTTGGAGGCGCACATTGGTTTGGCCACGCTTTCGGCATGCGTCTGCATGACGGGTGGGCGCCGCAGATCGCCTTTGTGAGTATATTGTTGTGCTTAATGGGCGTTTTATCATTCATGATCAAGAAAGGGTGGCTTCGATGAAGCACATGCGTTTGTGCGCTGTCGCGTTGGCGCTGACGATAGCCGCCGCGGTGCTGCGTTGGACCCTACCCAGTCTCCCCCGCCCGGAAACGCTCCTCATGGCAACGCTGCCATCGCGATTGGGACCCTTCGTTCGTTACGGAACCTCACAAGTTGAATGTGACCTGAACAATTGCAATCTCCGGCATTGGTCTCGCCCTCCTTCGGTTTCGGCGCCATTCCGGACGCAGTGCCCTCTGTGTTCGATCGGGATCGACCATTCAGGAGAGACTCCATCCGATCGCTCTGGAGTCAATGAGGCCGCTCGATATGTTTGCGTTCGAGGCGGATCGGTTATGGTCGTTAACCTAGCTGTCTTGCGGACCGTTGGTCCCGATCCGATCGTGTTGGAACCCCTGATGCCATTGAACCATCGTGGCTGGTTTCACGATTCGGAAATGCAGAGCAAAATCTCCGAGATGGATCTGGAAAACGGGGCGTTTCGCTGGGTCGCGATGCGACGCTTGATGATCGCGGCGTCGAGTCCGATCCCGCCGCCAAAAGGGGAGTTTCTGGTTTGTCTTTACGGGTTTGGGTCTCCGCATGTTTCCGGCGCATCACGATGGGGTTATTTGATGCGGCACTATCAAAAGCGGCTGGCGACGGGGAGATTCCGACCCGTCCAGACCGTAATCGCCTGGGTGTCGATCACCCCTGGCGACGATCGACGCTTGGCCCGTTTTGCCGCATTTGCGGAAGCACTGGCAACCAGCGTGATTGAGTAGGGCAATAAGATTCGAGAATCAGTGGCAGCGGTGCTTGTTGGGAACGATCGGTGCCATTTTGAGTCTCGCCCCAGAACGGTTATTCCAGTTCTCTGACGCGGTAATAGACGCTGGAGGCGCCTTCGGGCGGCGAATCATCGAGAAACGTGTGCGTCGATGGAATCGTCGAAGGCACGAGACTGTGAATCGACGTCCAATCAACGGGATCGCCGGTGATCGATTCCGTTCGCTCAACGATTTGTTCGCGCATGGTGGACGCCTGCCAGGTCAGGGCGACCCCCTCAGGCTGGACGTCAAGCCCTGTGATCGTTGGCCGCGACATTTTGCCGTTGCCGTAAAAGATTGCCGCCGTCATGATAGC
>PXCX01000244.1 GCA_003565195.1 PVC group bacterium
ATTCCATTCGATGCGGGTCTCACCCTTGGGGAAAACGCCGTCGCCGGGAAACGGGGAGGGAATGCGGCCCATGGCCTCATGGTAACGGGCGGAAACTCCGGGCGCCGGAGCAATGGGCGCTCCCATGGCCGCGCGCGCCCGCGCATCGACAAGGCGCAACCGGCGAACCAGTTCGGCGGCAGTGGTTCCGAGCCGCCGTAGCGCGGCCTTGTCGTCGGCCACGATCTGTTCCAGAGAACGCCGGTCGGCGCCCATGAATCCGTGGGCGGAAAAACGGGACGGGGACAAACGTTCCTGCTGCGCCTTTTCTCCGGGAGATTGCTTCATGATTTTTATTTTTTCCAAAAACAACGTATAACAACATAAACCATGCAATAATGCAAGGCAGGCCCGGACATCGCGCCCCGTGCATGCGTATCCCGTGGTTCAGGCGAATTTATCGTAAAAAATCCGGCTTTCAGCAATCCCGCGCGCGGTCAAGACCTTGACTGAGGCATCGATCATGCCCGGCGAACCGCAAAGGTAGGCCTCATATTCCGCGGTGTCCGGCAAGCAGCGGGCGATGACTTCCGTGATCAGCCCCCTTTCGCCTTCCCAACCGGAATCCGGCGGCTCGTTGGAAAGGGCGGGAACAAAGCGAAACCATTGGCGTTCCTTTTCCAGTTGCCGCAGTTCATCAACATAAAACAGGTCGGACCGGGTCAGCGCGCCGAAAAAAAAGACAACCCGGCGGCAATTGTCTTTTTCCCGCATGTCGCGCAGCATACTGATGATGGGCGCCATACCGCTGCCGCCGGCAATGAACAGGCAGGGCCGATCGGTGTCGGAAAGATAAAAGTCACCGTAGGGACCGGAAAAGGTTACGGGATCGTTTTCCTTTAACACATCGAAAACCCAGGTCGTGCATATCCCGTCCGGGACCAGACGGATGACGGTCTCCACGGCATGCTTTTGCGATGGCGGCGACGAAATCGAGTAGGCGCGCATGACCGCCTCGCGTCCGCGATACGGCTCTGATTCCAACTGGATATATTGTCCGGCCTGAAAAGCGATTTGGGAGGGTTTTTCAAGCGCGATCCGCAGCTCAACCGTATCATGGGTCAGTGATCGTTTGTGTTCGACACGACCGCGAAAACGTTGGATATCGAACAGATGGTTGGGAATCCGGATACGGACATCGTTACGCAGTCTGACCTGGCATGATAAACGGACTTGATCTTTAATTTCTTCCTGGGTCAGGTAGGGGGTTTCGATAGGACCCGCCGTACCGCCGCCATCAAGTACCTTGAGCTTACAGTAGGCACACGTTCCGCGGCCACCGCAAGCGGAAGGGATAAAGATATCGTTTTCGGCCAAGGCCGCGAGCAGGTTGTTGCCGCCGTTGACCTGCAGAACTTTTTTTCCGTCATTGATATCGATAGTGCAAGGACCGAAATTGAGTAACCGCCGTTCCGCCAGCAACAAAAGGCCCGCCAGCGCTAAGCCGCTGGCAACCAGAAAGACGACCGAAATTAGAATACCAGAAAGCATGATGGATTAAAGTTGAATCATTCCCGAGAAAACGACGAACGCCAGCGACATGATTCCGATCACGATCAGCGTGATCCCGGGTCCGCGTAAACCGGCCGGTACGGCGTCCTCATTGATTTTCTCGCGAATACCGCCGATTAGAGTGATGGCGACCAACCATCCGAATCCGGCGCCGAATCCGAAGGCAAACGCCTGCAGCAGATTGAACGGGCGGGTAATCATAAATAGAGATGTTCCGAGAATGGCGCAGTTGACGGTAATCAACGGTAGAAAGATGCCCAGCGACTGGTACAACTTTTCCGAAAGCCGTTCGATGGCCATTTCAACGAACTGAACGAAAGCGGCGATGATTACGATAAACACGATCAGGCGTAAATACGCGATATCGAGCGGAATCAACAGGTATTCGTAAACCAGATAATTGATGGCGGCGGTAAAGGAGGTGACAAACGTGACTGCCATGCCGAGGCCAACCGAGGCATCGACCTTTTTAGATACACCGAGGCATGGACAAAGCCCCAGGAAACGGGCCAGCAGGATATTGTCGGTCAATGCCGCTGACAAAAAAATCAACAACAGGGAGACAAACGGCGAACCGTTGAGATCGGGGTTCATGTTGTTTTCTCCCGTTTTTGGTCAAGCTGCGACCGTGCCAACCAGGTGACGAGCGCCAGCATAAAAAAGGCACCGGGCGGCATGACCATGATGGTCCATGAATGCCACCATAGATCGCGTGCCGGCAGGGTGTAACCCAGCAGGGTCCCGAATCCCAGCGGTTCGCGAAC
Organism: PVC group bacterium; assembly: GCA_003565195.1. Taxonomy (GTDB): domain Bacteria; phylum Verrucomicrobiota; class Kiritimatiellia; order CAIKKV01; family PXCX01; genus PXCX01. The sequence goes on from PXCX01000244.1 coordinate 2,316, forward strand.
CACGGCGATGGCAATCAGGACCAGTGTATAACCGATGCCGCAGGCCAGTCCGTCGAGCAGCGAGGGCCAGGGCGGGTTCTTGCCGGCAAAAGCTTCGGCGCGTCCCATGATGATACAATTGGTAATGATCAGGCCGACGTAAGGGCCGATGAACCGATGAATATCGGGTGCCCATGCCCTGATCATGATGTCGACCATCATCACGTAACTTGCGATGATCAGAACCTGGGCAATCATGCGCACCCGGCGAGGCGTGTAATTCCGCAGCAACGACACGGTCCAGTTGCTGAGGGTCGTCGTAAAAATGACGCCGAGTCCCATTAACAAGGTGTTGGCCAGCAAATTAGTTACGGCCAGCGCCGAGCAAATCCCGAGTACCTGCCGATATACCGGGTTGTCGCCAAGCAGGCCGTTCCTGAAAATTTCACGTGCAGGTTGCGCGGGCATTGTTAAAGCTCCGTATC
>PXCX01000136.1 GCA_003565195.1 PVC group bacterium
CCCGAACGTGTTCACCCGTGACGCAAGGTCACGGGGGTCCGGATGCCATATTGAGAATTGATGGTTTTGCACTCGCGGCACATGACAGGCATGCGCAAGCAACCGAATTCAACGCACGGTAATCACGGTTCCCGGCGGCGGCAGCACGACGGCGCCGATGACGTTTTCGCCGTCCAGGTTGTAATCGATCATGAAGCGGTAACCGTCGATCTTGAATTCGTTCTCGGCGAATTGCCCGTCCAGAACGGGATACGCGATAAGCTTGAACCGGTCGCCGGGTTTGGCGCTGAACGACTCGCCCAGCCGCAGCTCCAGCCTGGCGTCTTCTCGAATGTCCAGGCCGACACCCTGCCAGGTACCCGTCTGTGTCAACGCCGCGTCCTGATCCGGGTCGTGCAGATAAATGACGGTCAGCGAATCGTTGAAGAAGATGCTTTGCCGCCCGGTTGCAAACACTTGCCCATCGTCGAGATCCAGCGTACCGCCGCCATAAACGCGAATTGACGTAAGCTCCATCCGGGCGCCGGCTTCAACGCGCGTGGTTTCGTAAACCCGAAAAGACTGCCAGCCGCCTTCCACCACCAATTTCGAGGGGACCGGCTGGTCCGCGTCGTCCAGCCCGACGCCGGATATCAGGTGGTTGCCGGGATAGTTCGCTTCGTTCCAGCTTCTGGCGTTTCGAGCGGTCACCAGTCCTCCGTCGAGAATTTCAAGGCGACTTCCCGATTGCTGTTCGATACCACCCGTACCTTCATCAAAGGTTGCATGGTAGTGCGACCCCGGTCCCGTCACCGTCAAGCGGCCTTGACTGCGCAACCGCATCCGGCTGTCGCGCCGGAGCAGGCTGCCGCTTTCGACGATAATGTCGGCGGGACCGCGGTCGGCGATATCGTTGACAACCGTCCCGCTGGCGGACAACCACAACAGCGCCCCGTTGACCAGCCGGAGAATCGACTTGGTGGAGGTCGTCGTATTCTTTTGCATCTGAAAACGGGTGCCGCTCAGGACCTCCCCGCCGTCGATAGTTCCCGGACCCCCGAGGCGGCGGTGGCGTCGAGATCGAACTGCGCATTGAGGGTCAACCGATGCCCCGCCAGCGCCAGCGTCAGTTTCGGGGTCACACCGTCCCCGTCGGTAGTCCCCAGGAATTCCAGCGTACGGACCGCATGATCCTGGTTGAAGTGCACGACGACCTCGCCCGCGTCTTCAAAACGGATGGTGTCGTGATAATCGTCGCTGTATTCGGGAACCACCTGAGGATTCCAATTTTCCGGCACGTCGAAGGCGCCGGAACCGCCGCCGGCCCAGACGATTGTGCGTTGTTCCGGTTCCGGCTCCGGCTCCTCGGCAAGGACGCCGGCAAGCGGCAGACACGACAGCAAGGCCGCAACTGCCAAGCGGAATCCCCGCATGCAATATGAATGCTTTAGAGCAGGTCGTTTCATGGCATCCTCCAATAGTTTTTTACCCATTTCACCCATCAATAAAAAGCATATTGCCATAACCGGGGCGATCTGGCAATATACAGGGTTGCTGAAAACCTTTCTATTTTTGCTGCACGGAAACGTGGGTCCATCAAGCGGATTTCCCCAGGCGCCATCATGGCAATCTTCGCGGGAAAGAACACATCGCGGCAGGGATGGCGGTTTGTCCGCCAGGCCCATTTTCCCTGTTGGGCCATGAGCCTCCAAATTCGTGGAGACAATACAAAACATGTTGGCGACCAACATGTTACCAGGAATGCGCCCTATGTCTCCCTGACCCGTCCCAATATTGTCTATCGGGTCGAAACCCTGCCGGGGCATGCGGCGTATGAGGAATACTGGGTCTGTTTCAACCCCCGTCCGGACTGGATGCGGTTGTTGCGCTGGCCGGACGAATTGCCGGGCGCCTATCATTTCCGGCTGACCGACCCGTCGGCGGAACAGCACCTGCGTCGACGGTTCGACACGCTGCTGGAGCTTCGGTACGTCAATCATCCCGAACGCGACGCCTTGCTGGAAAACGCGCTGGAATCCATCCTGCTCAGCATTCAGGTCTATAATCCGCGGTATCGACAAGACCGAATGACCGACGATCGCGTTCAGGCGGCGATCGACTACCTGCGTGAACATTATCGGGAGGATGTCACGCTTGCGCGGCTCGAACGCCACCTGCCCTTGTCGATGTCGCGTTTGGCGCATCTGTTCTCGGAACAGACGGGCATGGGACCGATGCGTTACCTGGAGCGGATCCGCATCGAGGAGGCCAAGGCGCTTCTGCTCTCGACCAACGCGCCCGTCTGCACCGTTGCCGAACGTGTCGGATTCGCCAATCCCTACCATTTTTCGACCCGTTTCCGGCTGCATGTTGGCATGTCGCCTCGCGCCTTCCGTCAAACCCCCGCCGCGGGGTAAACGACAGCAATTCTCAATAGGGTATCCGGACCCCCGTGACCTTGTGTCACGGGTGAACACGTTCGGGTAAAACGGCGGCGTTGCCTCCCGAACGTTCGCTCCTGCCGGATAAACCGGCAGGGGGCGTGGCCATATTGAGAATTGCTGCTGCCCCACGACTTGGCTTGCCTTTTGCAACCAGATCGGGCACAATGTTGCCTTTCAGTCTTGTTTGAGAGAACGGTGGACGACGACGGCGACGACTACGGGATACGAAAAGAGACGATCAATCGTTCACCGTAGTCGTCGCCGTCGTCGACCGATCTCTCATTTCCTGAAAAACCTGAGCATGCTCAGAGGTCAAACTAACCCATAAGATCCCAAG
>PXCX01000233.1 GCA_003565195.1 PVC group bacterium
AAATGCGCTGAAATATTCGCGGCGGATCGCGTCCACGGACATTTCAGGTTTCCATGCCAGGCGCATATGCACATACAGCATGGGACCCTGAACCGCCCAATGCCCGACAAGACTATCCTGGTCGAAACCTTCCATCCCGTGTTCCACGGCATACTTGAAAAATGCGCCCGCCTGGCGCGTACTCAAATGAGGCATGACATATCCCAGCAATAAATAATTCGGACGAAACGCCATGCGCATTCCGGTTTGTTCCCATCCTGACCATTGTTCGCGAAGCCATCGTTCCATGGGAGGCGGCATCGGAAACCACGCATACCGACTGAGCCATGGCACGAACTCTCCGTAAATATTAGCGTTCAAACGAATGTCTCCGGTTGGCGCCGGAAAGTAACTCAAGTAAAGGAAGGTGGTCACGGTCACCTCGGGATTCCGTTCCGTTGCCATGGCTTGAATGGTTTTCCAGAAACGCGCGTATCGATCGGACACCATTCTTGGATGGTAATCGTCGCGCGCGAACTCCGGCGGGCGTTCCGGTTGCGGACCATCCCAAGCCCGGCAGGCTTGGCAATCGCATAACAGACGCCGATCTACCTCGCCCAACCGCAAGGTCTCGCCGCCGTCCCAGGCTTGTTCCACGATGTAGCGGTGCAAATCGGCATTCGAGACGCACATGGCAACCCGTCGTTCGTCGCCCCGCACCGGACCGCGCTTCCCATCCGGACGCAACATGAACCATTCCGGATGCCGATCTCCGTATGTTCCCCACCAGTCGTGGAAATAGTGGCCTACCACCGGCTTGCGATTGCCGCCACCCACACGATGACGGCCCAAATACAGGGCCAGATCTTCCTGATAAGCCTTGAGCGTGGCCTCCGAAAAAGCCAACCGCTTGACGGGTTCCGGCTGATTATCCAAATCCCAATGGCGAACACCGGCCGTTCGGAAAATACGGAACTTCAGCCGGGGCGCATGCACTTCATTCAAGGTATCCTCGATCACAACCGTATCCCGTAGCGGGATATAGGTTCCCAGTTCACCCGGCCAGAGCCAACGCACCCCGAGATAGCGGTCCAGCAACTCATAGACGCCAAAAAGGGTTCCGTTGGGCTCGGATTGGTTTTTGATGAAGTTGAATTCGGTATCCGGCAACGGCGACTCGTGTCCCAAAACGAAAAGGTCATTGTCGATAACGCGCAGGATATAAGCGTCGGGTTCCAAGGTCCCGGGGTCCAACCCATGCCGGCGCGCCGCCTGTGTGACGCCGATATACACTCGGGATCCTCCGTTTTGCGGTACGTCCGATTCCGCGACAATCGGCAAGACCGCCCCGGTGGCGTCGCGCAAATGGTCCGCGAATTCGCTGGCCGCATGGCGTGCCGTCAATGACGCGTCGTCCGCAATCACGATCCTGGCGGTCGGTTGACGTTCTTTGACCAGCACGACATTTGCCAAGCTTTGGTTCAGCGAGCCTGAAAACAGTATCGCAAGCATGCCCGCGATTCCTGTCCATGCGCGCGGATCGATCATCGTCACGATGAAACACTCCTTTGCGGGACCGTCGCGATGTTCCCGGAAGGTTGCGCCATCATGCGGCGGCCGTTTGCAACGGATTTCGCCTTGATCAAGCGTGGCGCCACGCGAGCGATGATACGTTGGACATCAACCGCGCAGCACACGGTGATCAAGGGAACGATTTTAAAGAAATGCCGATAGGCTTGAGATATGGAACTACTGCCGTAAGCGTAAACCAGCACCATAATCCAGGCGTAAATCAAAAGGAAAGCGTCAACCCGTTTCGGGTAATAGCGTTTGCGCAACCTGAGACTGCGCCACAGGAACATCCCGCCCCACAAGACAACACTGGGTATGGCAATCGCGTAATAAACCCTGAATCCGGCGTCGAATAGCGGCGCAAACATGAAACGAAAAACCATGTAGGGCGTAATTGCGATCAAACCCGGCAACGACGATATTTGAAAGCGACCATGATACAAGGGGTCCGCCGAAAACAGAGGATCTAGAATATAATTCGTTCGTTCTCTGAACATCTCATACATCTCAACCGGATTCGAGCTTCGGTAGAGGATGTGCGCTTTGGAAAGTCCGATTTCGTATTCAAAGGCCATAAAGACGAAAACCATGATGCATAATAGGCCCCCGACCAATATGGTGATGGTTTTCCCCATTTCTTTGGGACGCGACATCCCGAACAAGGCGACAACCAATGGAACGACGATAAGGACGCCGGCCCCGTGAAAAACGGTTGACGCCATGGCGGCCGCGGTTGCCAGGATTAAAAAACCATAGCGCTTGGCATGGAGCGCCTTGCAACCGAAATACATGCTCATCGCCATGGGTAATATCACGGCGTTTTCGCGCAACAAAGTCGCGGAATTCATAACCGATGTCGGCGCAATTGCCAACAGCCACGCCACGGCGAGGACCTCGGTGGCCGGCCGGTAAAGCTGGACGGTTTTGGCCGCAAAATACACAACCAAGGCACCCAACAAGGCGTTAAACAGAAGGGGACCGACCAGCGATCCGCCGGTTGTTACGCGTACCACCGCGATGACCCACGACCATACAAACGATTGGGTGACGTCGATATCTTCGAAGCCCATACCGGCGCCGTAATCATAGCTGTATTCCGCATAGGCATACACATCGCTGGCCGCCGCACCGGGAAAAACAAAACCCAGGACGTTCAATCCGACAAACGTAAATCGCAACAACAAGGCAATCCACAGAATGTTGCG
>PXCX01000334.1 GCA_003565195.1 PVC group bacterium
CAGAAGCTTCAGGGGTGGCTCCCGTTGGGAGCCAGGGAGAGGCTTCTCCAAGCAATATGGGGTATTGAATAACATGGGTACAAACAACAAAAAGGTGTCAAACGGAAATCAGGACGTGACACCCCCCCCCACCGCCCAGGACATTTTTGTAACATTGGACACCTGACACAGTCCAGGGATGGCTGGCCGGGGCTAGCGACTCGTGAGCGGATAAGTTGTCTGTCCCGAATGGCGCCCGAATGGCGACAACCGCCGCCCCAGCCGTTCACTGCGTGCGTACCGTGAACCAGCAAAATGATCTTTCGTCTTCGATCGTCCAGCTTCACCGGGCAGATCGGTCTTCTCTCGCTCACTATTTACACCGAAGCCCGGAAAGAACAGGCCGGCTTCGGTTTGAAAAGTGTTTTCCTGCACCATGCATTTTCTATACTGCAAGTATTCATTCTTGCTTTCGTCGACCGTTTCGCCTATTTTTTTACTTTAGATGCAACTACCCTTGATATCTACCGCCACACAACATTATGCAGGAGAGGCGCCCGTTGGTCAGACGGGCCGCGGCTTGCTTGCCGTCCCTGACAAGCTGCGTGCGAGTTACTTCGCCGTTGCCGACGCGCAGCAACAGAAAGACCTTGGGCAATTCCTCACGCCGCCGCATGTCGCCGACCTGATGGCGGAAATGTTCCAATGCCGCACCCGGCGTATCCGTCTCCTGGACGCCGGGGCGGGCATGGGTATTCTCTCCGCTGCTTTTATCCGGCGCCAACTCATGCGCGATACCCCGCCCTCGCATATCGAGGTCAATGCCTATGAACTGGACAAAGCGCTCCTTGACGGGATCGAGAAAACTTTTGAGGAGTGCCGGTCCGCATGCGCGGCAAGGGGTGTCGGATTCTCCGCGACCGTGCGCAATACCGACTTCCTCGCGGAGGGTTCGGAAATGCTGCGAAACGATTTCTTTTCCCTGACGTCAGAAACCTTTGACGCCGCCATCGTGAATCCGCCATACGGTAAACTCTCGACGACATCCGCCGGTTACCGGCTCTTGCGTAGCGTCAACGCCGAAACGACGAACCTATACACGGCATTCCTGAATCTGATTATCGGCCTTCTGAAATCCGGAGGTGAATTGGTCGCCATCACGCCGCGCAGTTTCTGCAACGGTCCCTACTTCAAGCCGTTTCGCCAAAACCTCCTGCGGGAGATGTCTTTCCGGGAAATCCACGTCTTCGATTCGCGGACGGCCGCTTTCAAGCACGACAAGGTTTTGCAGGAAAACATCATCCTGCACGCCATTAAAGACGGCAAATCCCCGCGTACGATCCGCGTTTCACAAAGCGGCGGAGCGGACGGCGACACGATTCGGACGCGAGTTCTGCCGGCCAACGCGGTTGCTTCGCCCGATGATCCGGAAGCGTTCATCCATATTCCAACCTCGGACCGCCACCTTGCCGCCCGTGATCAAGTCTGCGCACTGGAAGCAACACTCGCCACGCTAGGCTTGACGGTTTCGACGGGACGGGTTGTGGACTTCCGTTCACGGGAATACCTTTGTCAGGAACCGGATAGGAGCACCGCCCCGCTGATCTACCCTTGCCACTTTCATGGGCTGTTTGTCCGATGGCCGAAGTACCCAGCGCGAAAGCCAAACGCCATAGTGAACAACAGCCATACGGCAAATTTGCTTGTACCCTCGGGCGTGTACGTCCTGACCAAACGTTTCACGTCGAAGGAGGAACGACGGCGGGTTGTGGCATGCATCTATGCGCCGGAACATGTTGCCCCCGGTCAGGCCGGTTTCGAAAACCATGTGAACTACATTCACGCCCACGGCCAGGGACTTGAAATGGTCTTAGCGAAGGGGCTTTGGGCTTTTCTGAATTCGTCTTCGCTGGACTTGTATTTCCGCCAGTTCAACGGACATACCCAGGTCAATGCCACTGATCTACGGAATGTCCGCTTTCCAACACAGAACCAGCTTTCCCGCATCGGAAGTCGCATCGGGGATGAAACATTGCCGCAGGAGCAGATTGACAAAATTATAACCGAGGAGTTGAAAGCATGAGTTCAGCATCCGGCAAGACAAAGCCCCGCACCACGCGGAAACTGAAGGACGCAATGACTATTCTCCACGCAATGGGGTTCGGCCCACGCCAGAGCAACGAAGTTGCCGGATACGTACTGCTCGCAATGCTCGATCTTGGTCCCAACACCGACTGGAAGGATGCTGCCGATCCGCTCCGGGGCATCACCCCGATCATCGACTTCGTGGCCGCGAAATACCGTCTGCGCTATGCGCCGAACACCCGCGAGACCATCCGCGATGAGGCCGTGAAATACTTCGTCGAAGAAGGTCTTCTGGTCAAGAACCCGGACAATCCTGCTCGCCCGACCAACAGCGGCAAGACGGTCTATCAGATCGAAAAGACTGCCTTGCGACTGTGCCGCATGTTCAAGACGGCGCAATGGGATGCCGCACTCACGCGTTACTTGGCTGCAAGGGACGAAATTAAACGCGACCTTCAACGCGCACGCGAACTGGCCCGGATTCCGGTCCGATTGCCGGACGGTGGCCAGATTTCATGGGAAACAGAAGTCTGGATAGCCGAAGATCCCGGCCATGTTGTCCACTTCAACGGCGAGCGTTTCCTCGGGCCATATCCCGATACCGTGCTGTTCTGAACTCCAGAGCGGGTCACCGGCAGGTCGGCGCGATCAGAACCTGCCCGTCGCAGGATC
>PXCX01000224.1 GCA_003565195.1 PVC group bacterium
CGTTGCCATGGATATGGTGACGGCGCTGATTGCCCGGGAGGTGCTTGCGAAACATCCCGGCGGGGTTGTTTTGTACGACCTGCGCAGTAGCTGGATGGTGGACGAAGTGATCCGGGAAAGCGGGGGCGAAGCGCGCAAGAGTCGTGTCGGTCATGCGTTTATCAAACAGCAAATGCGCGATGTCGATGCCGTGTTCGCCGGTGAACTGTCGGGACATTACTATTTTCGCGAAAACTATTGTACGGAAAGCGCGGCCCTGGCGGCGGTGTTTGTGGCCAAACTGGTTGCGGATACCGGCAAACCCCTGTCGGAACTGGTGGCGCCGTTGCAACGATACCGCGCAAGCGGTGAAATCAATTCGGAAGTCGAGGATACCCACGCGGTATTGGCGCGTTTACGCGACCAATACGGGACACAGGGCCGTGTGCTTGAACTGGACGGATTGAGCATTGAATTCGACGATTGGTGGTTTAACGTGCGGCCATCGAATACCGAACCGTTGATTCGCTTGAATCTGGAAGCCAAAAACGGCGATTTGATGGAGCAAAAACGGGATGAAATCCTGGCATGTATCCGGCAAGGAACATGCGGCTGACCCGGGAACTAACAGGCACAGGAGAAATTTATGAACAAGCAAACGGATCAGTCCATTGCCGCCGCGTATGAATTGGCCAGGGAACGCTATGCGGAAATCGGTGTGGATACCGAACAGGTGATGGAACGTCTGGCCGACGTGGTGATTTCGCTTCATTGCTGGCAGGGGGATGATGTGGGCGGTTTGGATCACGGCGGGGATCTTGACGGCGGCCTTGCCGTGACCGGCAACTATCCGGGAAAAGCGCGCAACGGCGATGAACTGCGCGCCGATTACGATCTCGCGATGTCGTTGATCCCCGGAAAGCAACGATTGAATTTACAAGCGATGTATTCCGAGCCGGACGGCAAACGGGTGGATCGGAACGCGCTGGAACCGGAACATTTTTCGCGGTGGATGGACTGGGCCGCCGAACGGGAAATCGGTTTGGACTTTAACGGCACTTTTTTCTCGCATCCGAAGGCTGACGACGGCTTTACGCTGGCCCATCGTGATGAGGGGATCCGGCGGTTTTGGATCGAACACGGGATGGCGTCGCGACGGATTGCCGCCGCCATGGGCCGTCGTCTGGGTACGCCGTCGTGGTGCAATGTTTGGATTCCCGACGGATATAAGGATCTGCCGGTTGACCGGCGCGCGCCGCGTGAACGTTTGACCTCTGCGTTGGATGAAATGTTCGGCGAAGCGCTCGATCCCAGCCATGTGCGCGATACCGTGGAAAGCAAGTTGTTCGGGATCGGCTCGGAAAGTTATGTTGTCGGCTCCTATGATTACTACGTCGGTTACGCGATTTCGCGACGCAAGGGACTTTGCCTCGATATGGGGCACTACCATCCCACCGAATCGATCGCCGATAAATTGACTGCGCTGATCATGTATCTTGACGGACTCTTGTTACATGTAAGCCGCGGTGTCCACTGGGACAGCGATCACGTCGTGATCCTTTCCGACGAGGTACGGATGCTGGCCGAGGAACTGGTTCGTGGCGAGATGTTGGATCGCGTCGCGATTGGTCTGGATTTTTTCGACGGCAGCATTAATCGCGTGGCGGCATATGTGATTGGCGCCCGTGCCATGAGCAAAGCGTTGTTGCTGGCGATGCTGCAGCCGCTGGAAAAACTGCGGGCCATGGAACATGCCGGCGACTTGACGGGACGGCTGGCATGGCTGGAGGATTTGAAGACCATGCCGGCGGGCGCCGTCTGGGACGCCTATTGCGCGCGCCGCGGATCGCCGCCCGGCACCCGGTGGCTGGACGACGTGCGCGCCTACGAAACAAAGGTTCTGGCGGCTCGCGCATGAATACAGAACTTTTGGAACAGGCAAAAACGCTGTTTCGCGACGAGTACCGGTGTGAACCGCGGCATGTTGCCTACGCACCGGGGCGAGTGGAAGTCCTGGGTAATCATACCGATTACAACGAGGGGTTTGTGCTCTCGTCGGCCATCAGCCAGGGCACATGGTTTCTGGCGGCGCCGGCAACGGACGGGGATTGCCGTCTGGTTGCCGGCGACGTGCGCGAACGAAGCGTTTTCCCGGCGGCGGCGCCGGCGCCCGATGTAACCATGCCGTGGGCCGACTATGTCAAGGGGGTCTGGGCCGGATTGTGTGCGATGAAACCGCAACCCCGCGGCTTTCTGGGGTTGTTCCTTGGTGATGTGCCGCTGGGGGCCGGCCTTTCGAGCTCGGCAGCCCTGGAGATGGCGTCCGGACTTGCGCTGGCGGCTTTATGCCGGTTGGAGATCACGCCGCTGGATCTTGCCCGGATCGGTCAGACGGCGGAACACGAGTACGCCGGCGTTCAATGCGGGTTGCTGGATCAGATCACAAGTTTGTTCGCCCAGGCCGATTGCCTCGTCAAGACGGATTTCCGTGACCTGAGCGTGGATACGATCCCGACCGGCGATATGTTACGGTTTCTTGTCGTTAATACCGGCGTCAAACATCGTCTGGTCGATTCCGAATACAATCAGCGACGGGAAGAATGTCGCCGCGCCGCCGCGCATTTCGCGGCGGCCTTGCCGAATCGCGCGATCAAAGCCTTGCGAGATGTTTCGTTCGGCGACTGGGAATCGGCCCGGAACGGTCTCGATGATCCTGCCGCGCGCCGCGCCTTACATGTGATTAGCGAGA
>PXCX01000217.1 GCA_003565195.1 PVC group bacterium
GACCGGATCGGCAGTCGCCAAACCATCCTGCTGTCGCTGATGGCGCTGTTTGTTTTTTCCTCGCTGATTTTACTTGTCGAGGAAACCTTCTGGTTCTGGATCTGCGGTATCCTGATGGGTGCTTTTGTCGGACCGGCCCAGGCCTCCAGCCGCTCCTATCTTTCTCAACTGGCGCCGGAAACCATGCGGGCGCAACTATTCGGCGTCTACGCCCTGGCCGGCAAATCGACATCCTTTCTCGGTCCCATCATCGTCGGCGCACTCACCGCCATCTTCCGAAGCCAGCGCATCGGACTCATGATCGTACCCATATATTTCGCCGTCGGCTTCTGGATCCTGCGCGGTGTTCCCCGGGTCGCGCAAAACGCTCAAGAACCATAATCCGGTTTGAAGTCCAAAAGTTTCATTCGTTCGCTGAACCGTAAACCGTGGCTCGACGACCATTCAAAAATCTGGCAGATATACGGGCACAGTCCGCCGTCACGGTCTGCATGTTCGGAGCTCAGACAACTCCTGGCGGCGTGACCGTAAAACACCTTGCATACCGGATACCGTTGCAGGTACCACGCCAATTCCCTGCGATAATCGTAATGGCAAAAGATCAAGGCCGTCCAGCTTGCCGGCAGGGATTCCAATTCCGTCCGCAACCACTGATGCTGGGCAAGGGACATCCGATGGTCGTACGCCTTATGCTCGTCGTCATACATCACGGAACGATCCAACCCGAGAAACCGCATGCCTCCCCAAGAAAAGGCATAGTCATCGTGTGACTTGTCCCAGGGACCACCCATCACCCGGCGCCATTCCCGATGAATATGCGGGAAGGCAACATCATGATTCCCGGGTGTCAGAAAATGCGGAATGCGATGCTGTACAATGATTTCTCTTGCGCGCTGGATATGATCGCAAACAATCTCCGGTCGCAGAATTTGTTTTGCGCCGTTCGTACGGATATACCGATTAATCAGATCGCCGGTATTCAGGATAAACGCCGGTTTTACATCATGGATCAAATAACGGAACAGACCGGCAATGCGTTGTTCGCGATCCGAGGGACTGGGATTGCCAATGTGTAAATCCGATATATGGGCAAAGGTAATCGGGTCCTGATCGTGGGACGAAACCCATAGACAATTCGGCTCGCATGGAATCGGCCCAACATCGGAGATAAACTGTAGATCGTAAAGTCCGGCAGCCAAATCATCCGGTACCCGCGCATTTACTTCACGGAATCCGGCCGTTCCGTCCGCCGACAGGCAATCCTCCACGCGCAAGGCCACGGAATCCGTCCCGTCACCAACAAGCACGCGGATATCCCGGGGACATGAATCGGCGAGGACAATCGGCACCGTTTCTCCCGGTCTTGCCAACGCCGGTTTCGTCCAACGCGGACTGAAAATCAATCGTGGTTCGCTCGGTTGTCTTGTCATCCTGTCACTCAGGAGATCCGGACGGTCGTTCTCACGTTTCCCCCCGTTCCGCCCCAAACCGTAATCTCGCCCAGAACCTTGCGGTTTCGTTTCGTTTTCAGAAACCATTCCATGATGCGGCTTCCCGTCAAACCGGCAAGGTGCCCCAGACAAACATGACCTTCGCGCGAAAGCAGTTCAACGCCGTCTGCCAATTGAAAAACAACCCGCACCTCCTGAAGTCTCCGAAGGCTGCGGCCCTTGTTGGAAACATGCGTCGGGAATTGTCCCCGGTTCGCCACCCGCACCCGGACCCGAATCACGTCCGTCCCCACCCGGTCAACGGTCATTTCTTCCAACCGTATCCAGGGATGCCGCGAGGCGTGCTCCCGAGTGAATCGATACGTTTGTTTGACGATCTTTTTCAAGTCGGCAAGCGTCGGCCCTCCGGTATGCCGCAACAGCAGCCCCCCGATTTCTACGTGGCCCAGCTGGGGATGACGGAACGGTTTCCAGGGCGCGAAGATCGGATCCCGCTTCTTTTGTCGATCCCACCATTTCATCATTCTACGAATCAGCCCCTCGTATTGCTGCACATCGTTGACGGCAAAGATCTCTTCCGTCGTGATCCCCGCACTGTTGAGCAACAGTCCCAACTCGAACTCGAAAACGAACAGGCCAAGATGATGATACCCGAAATTATGGAAATGCCCGCGCAGATTCAGATCGCGATGATGCTGACGGTGATACTTCGTCACCGCATACGCCGGGAACCCGGTATCCTCCGCACCGACGCGCGCCAACTCCTGCATGATGCGCACATCCGCTGCATCCAAGTCGCGATCCGACCCCGTCGACGGCGGCCGCAACACGGCCGCCGGACCATTATGATAGCCGAGGACGCCAAAGATATTTGTATGACCGTGAAGAAACTCCGCCATGGCCCGCATTTCCGGCTCACTAAACGGGAAATCGCCGGCCCCACCCTGGGTCGGCTCGGGTCGCCAGTCGTACGACCAGTTCCGGTTCCAATCGAAGTTTCTCCCCTCAACATCGAAAGAATCCGTTCCGTCCCACTCATAAATCGTGCCTTCCGGCAACGTTCGGTAATACGGTGGTTTACTGGCTCTTGTACGCTGAATCAGAAGTCGCGGATCCTTGGGATCGCGGACAAATTGGCCGTCTGGATGCTCCTGACGCATGGTCAAAATCAAATCGTCGCCGTTGACATCCTGCTGATATAACGTGTTGGGACGGCGCGGCCGCCGATCCGTTCGGCTACGGGTTCTGCCGGATGTCTTGACGACAAAC
>PXCX01000035.1 GCA_003565195.1 PVC group bacterium
ATCGACCACTGATCGAGACCCGTCATGAACGGTGCCGGGTCTGTTATACCTGCGTCCGCGAATGTCCGGCCAAAGCCATCCGGATATTCGAGGGGCAGGCCGACATCGTGGTCGAGCGCTGTATCGGATGCGGCAATTGCGTCCGTGTGTGCAGTCAAAAAGCCAAGCAACCGGTAACTGCCTTGCCGGAAACGCTGGAATTACTTCGTTCCGGGCCGCCGGTGGCCGCCTGCCTGGCGCCAAGTTATCCGGCCGAATTCGACGGTATTTCTGCCGAAACACTGGTTGGAATGCTGCGGAAGGCCGGTTTCGCACGCGTCCATGAAACGGCATTCGGCGCCGATCTGGTAGCGCGGGAATACCGACGTTTGCTTGACAAAAAACAAAACATACGATTCGTTGCCACCACCTGCCCGGCCATCGTATCTTTTGTGGAAAGCTATCATCCCGAGCAAACCGATTTCCTGGCGCCGATCGTATCGCCAATGATTGCGCAGGCACGTGTGGTCAAACAGTTGTATGGCAACGACACGCGCATCGTATTCATCGGCCCCTGCGTCGCCAAAAAAGGCGAAGCGACAACCGGCGACAACCGTAACGATATCGATACGGTCCTGACGTTCGCCGAATTGCGGGATCTGTTCGAACAGGAAGGGATAACACCCGATACCGTTCACGCTTCCGATTTCGATCCGCCGCATGCCGGTCCCGGCACGCTTTTCCCGGTCAGTCGCGGCATGCTGCAAGCCGCCGGTATTACGGAGAATTTGATGGATGGCAGAGTGGTGGCGGCAGACGGTCGGATGCATTTCTCCGAAGCCATCAAAGAGTTTTACCATGGCCAACTTGACGCCGATCTGCTGGAGGTACTTTGCTGTCAAGGCTGCATTATGGGCGCCGGCATGACGACCAACCAGCCCATGTTTCACCGGCGCTCGCTGGTCAGCCGGGCTGCCCGCCGCCGCCAATCGTCCTTTGACCAGTCCGCCTGGCAACGTCACATGAAAAAATTCGAAAATCTCGATCTCACCCGCGTATTCCATCCCGACGACCAGCGCATGGCAACGCCGGCGCAACAGGAATTATCCGGCATCATGGCACGCATGGGCAAGATCGCGCCGAACGACGAACTGAATTGCGGCGCCTGCGGCTACGAAACCTGTCGCGAACATGCCGTCGCCATATACAAGGGACTGGCCGAAAACGAGATGTGTCTGCCATACACGATCGAGCAACTTAAATCCACCGTCAACCAGTTGAACGCTTCCAACGAAAAACTGGCGCTCACCCAGGAAGCGCTGATGCAATCCGAGAAACTGGCCAGCATGGGCCAGTTGGCCGCCGGCATCGCGCATGAGCTGAACAATCCGCTGGGCGTTGTGCTCATGTATTCGCACTTGATGATCGACGGCGTCGAAAAAGATTCGCCACTGCACGGCGATGCCGCCATGATCGCCGAACAGGCCGACCGCTGCAAAAAAATCGTCGGTGGCCTGCTGCATTTCGCCCGCCAAAACAAGGTTTTTATTAAAACCGCCGACGTGCGACAATTAATAATGCGGGCACTGCAAGTCAGTTCCGTTCCGGGCAACATCGCCGTTGCGCTGCGCAACGACAGCGATGATCTGCGCGCCGCCGTCGATCCCGACCAGATCCTGCAGGTCTTGACCAACATGATCAGCAACGCGGTTACCGCCATGCCGGATGGAGGTGCATTGACGCTTTGCACCAGCGGCGATTCCGACCAGATTACGATTGAGATTATCGATACGGGCATAGGTATTGCACGCGAAAACCTGACCAAAATATTCGAACCTTTTTTTACCACCCAACAGATCGGGAAAGGCACCGGTCTTGGCCTGGCGGTAAGCTACGGCATAATAAAAATGCATCGCGGCCAGATCGACATCGAATCCAACGCCGATTCCGCGCGGGGTCCCACCGGAACCACTTTCCGGATCAGTCTGCCACGAACCGCATCCCAGAATAACACCACCAACCCACCAAGGAGTTCATATCATGGCCAATCTGTTGATCGTTGACGACGATATCGATTACCTGACACAACAAAAACGGCGACTTGAATCGGCCGGACACCGGGTAATGCTCGCGGAATCGGTTGATGATGCCGTGAACATCCTGCGCCAAACGCCGCCGGATCTGATGATCGCCGATCTTATGATGGAACAGATGGACAGCGGATTCAGACTGTGCCATCGCGCCAAGTCGTTGCATCCGAAAATGCCGGTCATCATGATTACCGCCGTCACCCGCGAAACCGGAATGGTTTTCGAGACCGCCGCTCCCGGTCAGTCCTCCTGGCTCAAAGCGGATGCGCTACTGGCCAAACCGGTACGTCCCGAACAACTGTTGCACGAAGTCGACCGTCTACTAAAGTGAATGCGTTATGGAGATCCTGAACGTATTGGTAGTAGACGATGAGCAGGGCATGCGTATGGGCGTCGAACGTGCGTTGCACCGTTTTGTCCTGCCGTTACCGGATATCGAAACCGAAATCGGGTTTCGAACACAATCCGCCCCGGACGGCGCGACGGCAAGGCGCATGCTGAACGAGGCGAATTTCGATTTAATGTTGCTCGACCACAAGCTGCCGGACATGACCGGTCTGGATATCCTGAACGAACTTGATCCCGAGCGACACGTCGACATGTTGAGCATTATGATCACCGCGTATGCATCGCTGGACACAGCGGTC
>PXCX01000115.1 GCA_003565195.1 PVC group bacterium
ACCAGTGTGAAAGTTCGGCACGCCGTGCGTAGCACTCTGCGTGAGGACGTTTTCGTAACCGTTCCGCAATTAAATCGTGGATGACCAATAACCGCTTCAGCTATACGGACGACTGCCTACATTATCGGTATCGCGTAAACCGTCACGCTTTCTGAACACTGAACTCTCAGAACGTCGCCATCTCACAGAACTTTCGCGGAAATGTTTGACTCATCTACGCAAAAAATCCATGATTAAGGAGCTAACGCTTGTTGACAAGGATGAAAGGGTGGTCATGAGTAGCAGAGCCAAAGGAAAAACTTTTATAAAGCCTTTTGCAGAGAAATGTCCTGATGGCCGGATTTTCCTTGGGAACGGAATGTTGCGCGTTCTTCTTGATCCGGAAGACGGGGCCGCTGCTTCGTCGATTTGCCTGTCTCCCGACGGGATGGAGATCGCTCGGTGTGATAGCTATGAAAAAAAACATTTCAAAGCGTTCCGCGAGGCGCTTCATCTTCAGCGAATCAAGGAGGGGCGGATCGAACCACCGCACGGCGAGGTTTTTCAGCTTACGGACGTTCAGGTAACGGACGTTTCGGCGACGGCGGTTTTTGAGGGGTTCCTTTTTGATGGCAGGGAAAAAAACGTTGAAGATGCCGCGGCGTTTTCAGCACTACGACTTGTCAAACGTTACACACTTGCGGTCGATACGCTGGCGCTCAATCTTGAACTCACCCTGCACAATGGATCCGGCAAGCCCCTTCCGGTTGCCCTGTGGATCATTAGCGGACATCGTATTGCCGGCGAGGATGTGGATTGTTATGCGCCGACATCGCGTGGCGTGGAGAGTCTTCCGGCGCCATGGACCAAAGGTGCCTCGACACAACTGATCGTTCCCCGGGCGGCCGCGCCCTGGACGGGGATTGTTGCTCGGGACCAGGAACGAACCGGACTGTCCCTGGTTGCCGCTCCGACGGACGTTGATACGGTTCATGACTGGATTGGTAAATTCGCCGGTCTAAACCTTGGTTTCGGTACGCCCCTGCGTGAGATTCCGTCCGGGGGCAGCTATGATCTCTGCTACGATCTTGTCATCCACCGGGGGTTACCTCGTCTTGACGGCGTCGTTCGTGAGGTTGCCTGCGCTATCGATGTCCCTGCTACCGTCGCTGTGGGTGAGGATTTTTCGGTCGGAGTTCACGTCTGTGCCCCCCGCCAAATCGAGATTATTACCGAGGTCTTCCTGCGTCCTTTTCCTGTGGGTGAGAAGGCCCCGGTGGGGAGGCGTGGTTTTTCTCTTCAACCCGGCACCGCCGAATTCGGCGAATGGAAGGTCCTGGCATCGGGTCGGGGAACCCTTCTTGTCGTGGCGGAAATCCGTCGTCCGGACGGTCGCATCCTTCTTAAGGTGGAGCGCCCCATAACCGTTGGGGATGGCGGAATGCGTTACCGGCGGTCGCTTCCGGATCTCCATGGGGATTGTTACTGGTCTCGCAACTTCGAAAAATCTCTTCCGGCATGGACACAGGAATGCGTGCGGGACGCCGGGTTCCCAATGATTCCCTGGAAGACTCCGCCGTCGGGAGGACCACTCCGCCTCCTCATGATGGGTCGTGTTGGACATACGACCGGAATTCTCAGGGAGCTTGCCCGGCGTGCCGGCGCATCATGGGACCTCGTTAATTTGCTTGGCATTAAGTCATCCGGGATTTTTCGACGTTTTGCCGGGGCGTATGACGGCCTTTACGGGATGGGTGAGGTTCGCGCCATTCTTGATCGCCTTGTCGATGATCCGCCGGAGGTTCTTTTTTCGGCGGGGATTCAGTTTGAGAATATCCCGGACATTGTGATCGACACGATACTCGACCGAGTTCGTGCCGGGATGGGGCTTGTGATGGTCTGGGAACCAGGCGATTTCGGTCCCGGACCGTGGGCGGAAATTCTTAGACCTCCCGAGGCGGAGGAGGTTGAGGAAGAGGTAACGGGGCCGCTCCGGGCGGTTTTCGACGCGGGGCTTGCCCCTCCCGGGCTCGGCGAGGTTTCCTGCTATCGCCTTGGAGCTGGGAGGGTCGTGACGGTACGCCTCGAGGTTCTTATTGGGCGGAAAGATTCGGTGAGGAACAATCTATTGCCGCAGATTCGCGGTCGGACGGCGCTTCCGGACTGGGAATATTATTTTGCTTTCCACCTACGGGCGATACGTCAAGCGTCGGGCCGGACCCATGGTTCCACGATTCTGGGCGCTAGGGTTGCCTCGACGCTTCTTGAGGTCGATCTCTGCAACCGATCTGCCGCGTCACGCGAGGTGAGTTTGGTCGTGGAAATTGCATCAACCGATCTACTCCGCGCCACGCGCTTCTGTGAGCCATTCCATCTTCCGCTCGGCAAGAAAACCGTTAGGGTTCCATTTCTCGAGGAACCGGCGCATGAGGTTGTGGTTCATCTCTTTCTCCTTGACGGCGTACATCGCGAGGCACATCACCTTCTCCCGGTCGGGGAGAACGGTTTTTTTCGCGAAGCGCAACCACTTCCGGTGCTTGACTTTCATGTCGCTGTCGCGGACCTTCCGGGACCGGTACGTGTTTCCGCGCTTGAGGTCGATACGGATGATGCAATCCAGGAGATCCGTGCGACGGTTGTCCTGGCTTCGGGGCACGGATCCGGTTCGCTCCGGTTGATCGCCGAGGTTCGCAATGGATCCATCGACCGTGTTGTCTGGCGTGAGGTTCGGGGGCTTGTCTTGTCCCCGGGGGATCAGAGGATCGTCGTCTTTCAACCCGGCAAGCTTCCGCTTTTGGAGCCGGAGGGGATTATTGTCATTCGGATCGAGAATGAGGAGAGGATGCTAACCTTCCGTGCCGTTCCCTACCGGGTATGGATTCCCGGGAATCTTGCCGAGGACGATGTTCTTTATCTCGCAACAACCGGAACGCAGGGCGACTGGTTCGGGACGAGGATTGCGAAGCGCTGGGCGGTTGACGAGGCGGCGTTTGATGCTCACTTCTATCGCCGTGGTGATCTCGGTTATTATTTTTTCAACACGGCGAATCGAGCCTTCCCTTGGCGACGTCTGCGAGACAATATCCTTTCCCCGCCGATTGTTTCGGAGGGACCGCTTCGTCAAGAACTCGCCGAAGCCTTGCGGTCTGCTTTTGAGCGCTACGGGGCGACCTATTTTTGTCTGTCCGATGAATTCCGTCTCGATGGGGAGTTTGACCGTTCCCCGGAAACGCTTGCTGCTTTCCGGCGCCACCTTAAGGAATGCCACGGTGATGTGGCCGTGCTCAACAAGCTTTGGGGAAGCGATTTTAGCTCCTTTGATGAGGTGGTCCCGCTTCTTTTTGAGGAGATTTGTGATACCCCGGAGAATCTTGCCGCGTGGATGGATTTCCGTCTTTTCATGGACCGTTTGATTACCCGTCGGGTCGAGGTCGCTGCCGAGGAGGCGTCGGCGGTGTCCCCGTGTATCCGTGTTGGTGAGAGCGGGATGTATGCCCCGTCCTATGATGTTGGGTGCCATTTTTACGGACTTACTCGTGCTGCCGGATTCATGATGACCTACACGGGTCTTCGTGCTGCCTGGACCCGCGCCTTTCTCCGTCGCGACGCGATTGCCGGTGTCTGGCTCGGGTACGGATGGCAACAGGAGCACCATCCTTGGGAGGTTCTTTTCGACGGCTACCGGATCCTTGCTTGGTGGGGGTTGATGCCGAGTGACGGTCTCGCGAGGATGGGTGTTATTCGGCCGGATCTCACCCTGGCAAAGAACTATCGAGGCATCGGAGAGGCTCAGCGGGAGATTCGTCGCGGAATCGGGAAACTCCTAACCGGCGCTTCCCCGGCAACGCCAAGGGTTTTCATCCCTTATTCTCAGGTTTCCGCGTATACCGCCAACGTGCTTGAAAGAAATTATGAGGATCCCTCCGCCCTTATCCTTGGCCTTCTTTCCGCGGAGGGAATCGCCGCGTCCTTTCTCGCCGACGAGGAGTCCGCCGCGGGTGGACGTCCCGAGGGGCTTGCCGAAGAGCTTTTCGTTTTTCCCGGGATCGATGCGATGCCGGAGGAAAGCGCGGAGGCCTATGCGAGGGCGATCGGCCGGGGTGCCTACGCTCTTGCTGATGCGGAGGTTGCATGGCGTGATGGACATGGCCGTCGCCTCGATGGTACGGGGCCGCTAGAGGATGCCTTCGGCATCGAACGGTGTGGCGCGGTCTCTCGCACGGAAGCCGAAGAGGAAACGATTTTCTGGACCAAGGATGCTCCTGAGCGTCTAAGAGTCTGTGACGGCAGGATGGCGCGGGCGCTCGACGGTCTCGTTATGGGAACAGCGGGAATTCCGTGGGCTTGTTTCCGTGACGGAACACCCGCGATCGTTTCCTGCCAGAATGGCGGTGGGCTCGCGATTTTCCTGAATACTCGTTTTGAATGGCTCGGGACGCATGTAGGCGAGCGGGGGGTACTTCCCGAGGATTGCCCCGATCAGTTGCTAGCCAGTGAGACGTTGCGCACGCTAGTGCAGGTTCTCTGTGCCGAAGCCGGAATCGTTCCCGAAGTCGCTGTGTCCCCCGCAACGCGGCATCCCGAGAAAATTTCCAGCTTTGCTTCCGGATCTTCCCGTTTTCATGGTTTTATCTTTCGGGAAAGTGTGGGGGGAACGGTCTGTTTTGATTTCGGGGATTGTGCTCATACCTACGATGTTCGCCGGGGGAAATATTGTGGAAATGTATCCAAGGTAACGGAAACGCTTTTTCCCGGATTGACGATCCGGGTCTATGCGCGTTTCCCGTATCGGGTGGCCGGAATCGAAGCAATGATCGTTGGCGAAATCGAGCCCGGCAAACCCTGCAAGGTTTCCGGGCGCCTACTTGCCGATGGTGAGGTCTCCGGGCGGCATGTCATTCGTCTAGAAGTGGTTGCTCCGGACGGCATTCGTCCCTCCTTTTACGCAAGGAATCTTGAAGCTCCCGGCGGCCACTTTACGGTGTCGATCCCTTTTGCACTTGACGAGCTACCCGGACGCTGGTGGATTGAAATGACCGATATTGCCAGCGGAGAGTCGGCGTCGCTTCCTATCGTTCTTTCAGAAAGCTGAACTCGAACGTGCAATTGATGCGTTCATAACTATTAGTGAGGCAATGTTACAGGTAAAGACAAAGGTCCCTGATAAGTCAGGCTTTGCCTTGTTTTAAAGGCTGATCGTGATAGAACTGCCGGCGTAAACATCATCAGGCAAGTTGATTACAACTTCGGTATTATTCTGGTCGGCATTGGGATGTGTCGTGAAATTTTCTCCCCCGGAATCATAAACACCGGAAACTGTAAGAGAAATTTTATTTAAGGTTCTAGAGGGATCCGAGACGGTCAGTTCCTTAATCCTGTTTTCTTCCATTTTTAACATTGCCATTCCGTGACTATACATGCTGACGGAAGCTCCATGGGCAAGCTCTATTTCACCGGCTTCGAAAAATGCAATCTGGCAGATTCCGAGATCTTTATGCATGACTGCCTGTAAAGCAGGCGTGTTTGAAAGGATTTCAATGCCGCGGTTATTGGCACTCGCCACAGACAACTGCTCCGGGGTGACTCCGGGCACCACGATATACTGATAAGAAGCATCTTCCGGACTCATGCCGTGATCAATTCCGAGTAGAAAAATATCCCGTGACACCAGCTCTTCAGAGGCTCTCTTGTCAGCTGAAATATCCGACCACCGGCCTTCTCGGGTCCTGTTGGATAGGTTTACTGCTGCCGGTTCAGGTAAAATATAACCAACCCCATCATGATGGACCCACTTTATATTTTTCGCGTCTAAACTTTTTTCTTGGGGAAGAACTTCCGTTTGCCCCTCGCGGTGAAGCGTGACGTCTCCCCGGAGCCGTGCCTGATTGATTGTCGTATAGGCAGGCAGGTCAGGCTCTGAATGAATTCCAGCGCCGAGACAGACATATTCATTGTCGAAAAAGAACCAGGATTTTCTCGCTTCAAGCCGGTCATGAGGACTTTTGAAATCGTATACCGCAGCACCGTAGAGCCCGTCATCTAGGCCGCCGACAAAATCGGTTAAACCCTCCATCTGTACCGGCATGTTTCCGCCGTAACGTCTGGCGACATGGCGTTGCGGTTTCTGCATCACGGTTGTGCCGGAGACTTTCTGCCAGTCATATGCCGGCCAGATGCCGTCGTATTCATGGCCATCTAAGCTGAGATAATTAGCCCCGTCTGCCCTGTGGTGGGTTACAATACCGGGCCCGTTATAAGGCACCTCGTAGTTTCTGTTTCTTGTGGAATACATTCTGACACTTGTGTAGAAGCGGGGGCGTTGAAAAGCAAAATGCTCTGTCTGCCAGAAAAACTTTGCAAACGATCGTATGTTGGCTTCTTGCCCTTTTCTCAACTTCAGGATATCCGTCAGCTCATCGCTCCGATAGTCGGTGCTTTTAAGCTGCCGCTCAATTTCCAAGGTGCCTCTCGGTCTGCTTGATATTTGCTGCGTAATGAATCGGTTGATAACCCCGATATCCATATATACGCCATATACTAATTGCTTGTATATTCCATCGAGATAATAATCAACGAGATGATTTATTCTGTCAGTTGGAAAAGCGTAACCGGTACCGGCCACATAGTATGCCCATTCACCAAAAATGTTGGCATATCCATATCCATAACTAGTTGTGTTATTCACTCTGTCATTCCTATGGTGAAAGCTGAAATCATGCTGCATTCCGCGGCCTCCCGTGTTAAATTTGATTTCACCGGCAATGATCTTTATGGTTTCATCAAATGCTTCCCTGTCTTGCAGAAACAAAAAGTTCTTTGCCACAATGTCTGCAATGCGCATCCTGTCGCCGCCGGGTCTCGCCCCGTAGAATACGCCCGGCTGCCGCTCTAAGGTTGCCCTGCGGATCACTGCTTGTGCCTGTTCAACAAGATCTGCCGGTAATGCATCCCCAATGAGCAACATGAGGTGAGCTAGATTCCGCGGTACGGAAATTTGATTCGGGTACCAATTATCCGCCACATAATCATGTTCTATCCAATGCTGAAGTCCTCTAACAATAATTTCCTTAACACGGTCATTCTGATGATAATGCGATGGTGGTGCCTTGTAGGCCCTCGCCAGAACGAAAATTTTTCTCGGATGGCGACGCTGTGGGAATTGGGCTTCCCGGCTCACATCCTCATAATTAATACCTGCAAAGCTACCGTCGTCCGGATTAAATGCTTCGATGATTTCGGCTATCCGTTCATCATTGATTTCCGCTTCCATCAGTTGATCGACAACTCTTCCTTTTATTACCGCAAAATCATCTGCATCCGCATTCGTGGAAACCGTAAACAACACGGTTCCTATCAAAAGAAAGGCTGCCTTTACTGCCTGATTCATAATGGTATTCATGCGTAATTCCTTGTCTTCCTGTACTTTTTCAAAATCGTTTTAAGTAAGTGCCATTCCGGTTATACTTGCTTTAATCATTCGGCCACCAGGGCTTCCAGAAAATCGGCGATAAAGACGGCGCTGGCGAACCGCAGGGCGTGGTGACGAATGGCTTCGCTCTGCCATTTTCGCTCAAGACATTGCTCGACAGCGGCGGCCAGTGCGGCGGGGGTTTGGCGGTCGAAAAAGACACCGCTGATAGCGGGGTCGATCGTTTCCAGCGCTCCGCCACGGGCGTAGGCAACGACCGGGCGGCCGCAAGCCTGTGCCTCCAGCGGGACGATCCCGAAATCTTCTTCTCCGGGAAAGATCAGCATGCGGCAACGCCGGTAGCGTTCCCTTACCAGTGCATCCGGTAAACGACCATGAAAAACGATGTTAGGCGGGGCATGCTCCTGCAAACGTTCCAAATCGCCGCCCGTACCGACAATTTCCAGGCGCCGCCCGGATTGGCGATAGGTTTCCACCGCAAGATCGATGCGTTTATAAGGTACCAGCGCCGAAACCACCAGATCGAAATCGGTGTTTGGTTCCGCTACCGGTTCGCCAGGTGTCCAGTAATCGGTGTTGACGGGCGGGAAAACCACATCGGCGGGACGTCCATAAAACCGTTCGATCCGGTCACGCACATGGCGGCTGATGGCGACAAAACGGTCGACCCGGGCAGCGGTACGCCGGTCCCAGGCGCGCAAGCCGGCCAGCAAGGGTTTCACCACCAGTCGTGAACCGCCGGGCATGTTTCCCAAATACTCGTCATGAAACAGCCAGGCATAACGCATCGGGGTAAAACAATAGCATACGTGACGGGCGCCCGGCGGTGGACGCACGCTTTTAGCGACACAATGACTGGTGCTGATCACCAGATCGGCGGGCGGTAGTTTCAAACGGTTGACGGCCAGTGGAAACAGCGGCAACCAATGGCGGTAATGACGATGAATTCCCGGTATGCGTTGCAGAAAAGAGGTGTGTACGCGATGTTGCTGGATCGTGTCGCTGATGACTTTGGGATGATGAATCAAAGTCACGATATCGGCGTGCGGAAACAAGCTGCACAAAGTTTCCAGAACCCGTTCACCGCCGCGCATGCCGGTCAGCCAGTCATGCGCCAGCACTATCCGCTGCTGACGCAGGTGGTCAAGCCGATCTTGCAGGTTGTTTTCAAGCGAGGTCATTGACATGCTCATAAATTTTGGCGGTTTCCCGCGCGGTACGTTCCCAACTGAATTGGTGTGCCCGCTGGACTCCTGCCCGGCGTAACCGTTCGCGCAAGGCGGGTTCCATCAGGATGCGGACAATCGCATTTGCCAGCGTGCCTTTGATATCCGGATCGATCACTAAAGCGGCATCTCCCGCGACTTCGGGCAGTGATCCTCGATTCGAGCAGACCACCGGTGTCCCGCAGGCCATGGCCTCGATGACCGGTAAGCCGAAACCTTCGTAATAGGAGGGTAAGGCCAGTAGGTCAGCCTCACGATAGGCTTGTACCAGTTGTGAGTCACTCAGGTATCCGGTCCATTCAACCACCGGTTCCAACCCCAGGGCGCGTGCGGTTTGGCGCGCTTCGGGATAACGCGGATCGGGAGGTCCGGCAATCCGTAGGGTCACCGGGAACGGGCAGGTGGCGCTTACCTGTTGCAGCGCATAAATCAGGCCGACCAGGTTTTTATAGGGATCGGCACGGCCGACATAAAGCACGTTGCGTCGGCGGTTGTCGTCCAGGCCGCCGGTGGGCGGCAGCCGGCTGGGCGGACTGAACAAGCGGGTATCGACGCCGCATGGAATGGCCACGACATCGGAATGACGCGATGCCGGCACCTTGAGTTCACGGATCACATCGCGACGCGCTGCGTTGCTGTCGCTGATTACAATATGAGCCCGGCGTCCGATTTCGATCATCAAACGGCGGTAGATGAAGAAGAAACGGTGTTTCACGGATTTGGGTGCGGCATTAGGGAAAAGCAACGGGATCACGTCGTGAATGGTGACAACTGCCTTGATACGGCCTTGCCGGTGCCTGGGGAAGGCCGGCAACGGTATCAGGTAATTGGTTGAATGCCATACGTCGATACATTCACGGCGCAACCAGCTCGACAGCCTGAGCTGTCCCCAAGGGCTGAAAAGGTTGAACGGCAACATCACGGCACGGCAGGAACCGGACGCCGCGCTGATGACCGGATCGTTCATAATCCGGTCGCGACAGACGGGATCATGAAAGAAAAGCATATATCGGTTTTCCGGCACATGCGTCGCAAGCGCCCGGATCAGGGCGGCGGTGTAGGCGCCGATACCGGAGGTTTCACGAAACAGCCAGCGGGCATCGATCCCAACATTCATGACAGTACGCTCCGGTAAACATCCCAGGTGCGCCGGGCGGTATCAGTCCAACGGTAACGCGCGGCATGTTGTCGGCCGCTATCGCGCCGACAGGTCTGTTGCGTCCTGTTTTCCTGTAACAGATCGCTGACGGCCGCTGCCCAGAGATCGGCATCGAGGCTTCCCGGTCTTACTACCGCGGGCGTATCCAGAATTTCCGGCAGGGCGCCACCCTCGGAACTGATCACCGGGGTTCCGCATGCCAGCGCTTCGAGCGGAGGAAAACCGAACCCTTCATAAAATGATGGAAACAAAAATGCGTCGGCGCCGCTGTACAACGCGGGCAATAACGGTTCCGGGACATGCGACAAGATACGGATGTCCGTCGCGCGCGGCGATCGGCGCAGTCGTTCCAGAATCGATTCCGTCCGCCATCCCGGCGCGCCGGCAATGGCCAGTAAACCGTCGTAGTCCGTGTCCAGACGTTCAAGGATATCTGCCAGGAAAGTGTGGTTCTTGCGCGGTTCAAGCGTGCCCACCGTCAGCAAATAGGGGCGTTCCAAGCCGAGTGTCGCGCGCATGGCCGCCACCGCCGCCTGGTCCGCCGGTTGAAACCCCGAATCCACGCCTAGATGGGTCACGTGAATCCGGGCCGGATCAACCGCGAGAGTATCCGCGATTTCGGAGGCGCTGAAATGGGAAATGGTGATAACCGCATCCGCACGCCTAAAAGAATGCGGAATTGTCGCGTTTAAATGTTGTAAATTGCGTTGTTCCGCATATTGCGGGAACCGCAGAAACGATAGGTCGTGAATCGTCATCACCGATCGTCCCCGCCGCAACGGCGGTATCGTGAAGTTGGGGAAGTGATAAACGTCGGCCGGTCCGGCCAAAACCGAAAAATCCGGATAGGGTAACAGGCGCCAGGCAGCGTTTAGCCAGCGACCGGGCAGGACGCGACACGGTCGGATACGCGTTCCGGGAATGCGTGGCGGTTTGGCGGTTCGGCGGAAATCGGAATAAAACAGGCATACCGAACTGCCGCCCTCGGCGGCTGCCAGCGGGCCGAGATGTTCAACCAGCCGGCGCGTATAACGGCCGACGCCCGCCATTTGAGTGACGGCAGACTGGAAATCGATGCAAATATCCATAAACGACTTAAACTGTTGCAATGCATACGGAATTGGATAGAATAGTGGCACAGACACGCAAAAGTTGCAAGCAGGAATGGAGAACGATGAGTCAGCAATTTCAAAATCTTAAAGCGTCTGAACTTTATTGTCCGCGTTGTCGCAGTGCGCAGCCGGTGGGCGAAAAACTGATGCTGGTTTTGCCGCGCAGCGAGCTGCATGAATACCGTTGCCGGGTATGCGGCGAATCGGTGGGCACGCGCGAGGCGCAACGCGACGTTCAACTGGTATTGCCTTGATGAACGGGTTGTATATTGTGGGAACCCCGATCGGTAACCGTGCCGATATGCCGCCGCGCGCAGTTGATACCTTGCGTGCGGTCGATCAGATCCTGGCCCAAGATACCCGCCGTACCCGGCCGTTGTTGAGCGCCTTCGATATTAAAAAACCATTGCGATCCTGCCATGGATTTAATGAAGCCGCAATTTCAGGCAATTTGTTGAAACGTTTACGCGGCGGCGAATCGATGGCGTTGGTCACCGATTCGGGTATGCCGGCGGTCAGTGATCCGGGCGCCCGTTTGGTTACGGCCTGTCGCCAGGCCGGTATTCCGGTCCACGTAGTGCCCGGGCCGTCGGCGGTTACCGCGGCCGTGGCTGCCAGCGGATTCGGCGGGCACGGATTCGTTTTCGCGGGATTCGCTCCTCGTAAAATCGGTGCGCGTCAACGTTGTCTTGAATCATGGGCGGATGCAGCGCTGCCCCTGGTTTTTTTCGAGTCTCCTCATCGGTTGTGCCGGTTTCTGAAAGATGTCGATACCGTTTTGGGCGATCGCGAATTGTACATCGGTCGTGAATTAACTAAGAAATTCGAGCAACACTACTGGGGTTGCGCAAGTTATTTGCTGCAGCATTTCGAGGATCATTTGCCACGCGGCGAATTTGTCGTGGTCGTGGCGACAAGCGGCGCGGGAAGCGCGCTGCGCCACGATTCTGCGCCGCTGTCGCCGGTTTGAAGCGGTTGACTTTATGCGCAAAATAAGGTAGAGTAACCAAGTGATGAGTCACTGGTAACAAGGTTCCCGATAAGGGGTTCGACATGCTCAATTCATCCCGTATATTGCAACCGTTATGTCGAGATATAAACGCGCTGATCGTTTGGCGGCGATATCCGTTTTTAGTGCGTTGCCTGCTGTTGGCGGTCATCGTCTTGCGGGTTTCGGGAGACCGCGCCGGTGCGGTTTCGCGAGC
>PXCX01000242.1 GCA_003565195.1 PVC group bacterium
CATCCTTGATCTGCTCCTTACTCATGCGATAGGCATTGTTGAGGTGATAGGTAGGCGCTAGAAATGCCTGCGGGGTGCTCTCAACGGTCTTCGACCAGTCGCCGATTACGGGATCAGGAACCTCCCGTCCTTGGTAGAGAGCCCAGTAGTTGGCGCATGGGTCCCATGGCGGGTGCGGCTTGGTGAAACTGGTCCAGAGAAAGAACGGCCGAGTGGTGTCACGCGTTTCGAGGAAGTCGATGGAACGCCGAACGGTCCAATGAGTGAGACTATGAGACTCGTCAACCGTAGAAATGACGGGCGTGATTTCATTCTCGCCGACACCGTGTTCTTTTGGGAGCCCTGCGTGCGCGTTGCGCTGTCGTTCGCGGTAGTACTCCATGGGCAGTTCCATGTGTTCGAAACCGTAGTTGGCCCGGATGGGATGGAAATGCATCTTGCCTTGCGCACGTGTCTGGTAACCGGCATTCGTGAGAATCCCGGGGAGCGTGGGATACGTTTGCATCGGCATAGTTTCGAGGCTGTTGCTGGTGAGGTCGGTATTGAAACCGTTCTTGCCGGTCATGATCGTAGCCCGCGCCGGCATGCAGATGGGGGCATCCGTGTAGGCGCGAGTGAACGCGATTCCCTCGTCAACAAGCCAATCCAGGTGTGGTGTGAAAATATACCGGTTGCCTAGCGCGGCAATCGTATCGAACCGCTGCTGATCGGTTGTGATCAGCAGGATGTTTGGTTTTTTGCTCATTTGCTGTCTTTCCTACGTGCCGAATGGCTTTATCAATGCCGCAATTGTAACGCTTCGAATTAGAAAATCCAGTCAAAATATTTTAAAAGGCTTAAGCGCTTAAGTAAGCGCCATTCGATTGAGTGTTTGGCTAGAGATTTTCGATCGACTGCACGATCCGGTCGACCACGGCGCGATCGGTTTTGGGATTGAAAAAGACTGCCTTCCAAGCGGGCAGATGCACCCCGCCGGGGGCAAATCCACAATCGGTCGTAAAGGAAAGTTGCGCATCGTGGCGGATGTCAAGCAATGCCTGCCGCTTGTCGAACAGATGCCGGATCTCCAAAAAATAGCGTCTTCGATCCTTTTCCGAAAGATCGTCCTTGAGCAGACGCTGGTAGATCGCCTTGGCGTCGCGACCCTTCGGCAACACCCACCAGATCACCGACGGACCGCAGTTCTCAGGATTGAGTACCACACTGTAGTCAAGCGACGCTAAACGATTTTTCATGTAGAACGCCATTTCGTGCGCATGAGCGATCAACATCTGGTACCCCTGTAAGCCAATGCCGTTGAGCGATGCCATCACCGAATAAGGGCCCAGCGCCGGACGCGAGCACTCCAGGGTGAACAGCGCCGTATCACGTCGGTGTTCCGCTTCGCAGAAATAGGGCAATGCCGACTTGTTGCGCATCAAGTGCTGCAAATCTTCACGCCGATTGACAATGAAGGCTGACGACGGATAGTGGCCCCATCCCATCTTGTGGAAATCGATGGTTACCGAATCCGCCAACCGAAAGCCTTCAGCCGCCTTTTGGGCCTTCGCAATCACCGGCACCACCTCCGACTCCACTCCAAAATCATTCGCGGCCAAATCATACTCGGTCAGAAAGGACAGTATCCATCCGACTGCCGCATCGATATGCAATTGGGGAGCTGGATGCCCGTGCGCTGCCGAGACCCGCTCGATTATCTCTCGCATCGCCGCAATGTCGTCGATCCCAAACGCGTCCGTCGTCCCAATGGTACCAATCACAAACGCCGGCAGCCTTCCCTCCCGGTAAAGCGCGTCCATCGTCGACTCCAGTACCTCCGTGTCCATCGCAAAATCCGGTCCCGTCGGCACAGTCACCAGATTGTTGGTCCCGATCCCCAGCCATCCCGCCAGGGTCTGATTCGAATAATGGGCCGCCGAGGAGACCACGCCGGCCAGCCGCGTCCCAGCGATCCCTTTTTCCATCGCTCCCGGACACACCTTCTCTATCCCGATCTTTCCGCCGTAAAGGTTCGATATCGTGCCACCCATGGTGAAAACACCCCACGGCGATTCAGTGTGGTAGAAGATTAGGTTCGCCAGAGCCGTGATCGCTTTTACCTCAAGTTCGTTCGAACGCTGGGAATAGACGTCGGTGCAGAGATTGGGATTCTTCATCAGACAGGCCAGTGAACCAATTAGCGACGCATAGTTAGCCGGGCCTTTCACGTTCTCCAAATGCAGTTTCGAAAACCATTCGTCCGTACCCCAGAAAAAAGGAAAGACAGCATCCCGGGCATCCTTCAGGTTGCCGGAAAGCGCGTGAATCTCAGGATTGTTCTGCGCCGTCTCGTAGTTCCGCGACATCAACCCACCCGGCTGCAGAGACGAATCCGCCTCGATCACGCTCAGATATTCGCTGAATATTTCCGTCAGCGTCTCCGGATGACAAGTGAAGAACTGGTCTATCAGAAGGTTTAATTCCTCTTGTTTGCGCATGCGATACCTTTCCTAATTTGGAATTTTGCGAATAAGTCGGAGTGGCGACCCATCAGTTCGAAGTTGTTTCACTGTTGTCTCTCCAAAGGTAAACAGGTTAACCAGTCACTGGAAAGCGTACCGCATTACCCTCGAAAAACAAGTCTGAAATATATATCGGCGAGCGAAATTTTTGAAGTTTTGCCATAACCATTTCGCAAAGGCGGAGTGTTTGTTTGCGGCGAAGCC
>PXCX01000190.1 GCA_003565195.1 PVC group bacterium
AAAGGGCAGGTTCGCCGGATGCGCCAGCATATCGCCGCGGCTGACATCCAGTTCATCCGCCAAACACAAGGTTACCGATTGCGGGGTGACGGCGTAATCGAGGTCTCCTTCAAAAGATACAATCCGCTGCACCCGGCTTTGACGTCCTGAGGGCAACACCATCACTGTATCCCCCACCCGCACGATGCCTGAGGCGATCATTCCGCAATAACCCCGGAAATCGGGTGTCGGTCGGTTCACGTATTGAACCGGAAACCTGAAATCGACCAGATTGCGGTCGCCCGCGATTTCAATATTTTCGAGATATCCCAGAAACGGAACCCCCTGATACCACGGCATGCGCTGACTCGGATGAACCACATTATCGCCTTCAAGCGCGCTGATCGGGATATAGGTCAAATCATTGATATTCAAACGCGCGGCTAAATCGTTGTATTCGGCACGAATATCCTCAAACACCGAGGCGTCATAATTGACCAAATCCATTTTGTTGACCGCCACGATCGCATGCCGTATCCCGAGCAGCGAGGCGATGAATCCATGCCGTCTGGATTGCGTCAGTACGCCCTGTCGCGCGTCAATCAGAATCACGGCCAGATCGGCGGTTGAGGCTCCGGTAGCCATGTTACGGGTATACTGCACATGGCCCGGTGTATCGGCGATGATGAAACGGCGGCGGGGTGTCGAAAAGTAACGATAGGCAACATCGATCGTAATCCCCTGTTCGCGTTCGGCCTTGAGACCGTCGGTCAACAGCGCCAGATCGACCCGCTCGCGATTGAGACGCCGGGAATCGTCATGTAACGCAGCCAGATGATCCTCGAACACGTTTTTGCTGTCGGACAACAAGCGCCCAATCAACGTCGATTTTCCGTCGTCAACGCTGCCGGCAGTCGTTAACCGCAATAGATCGGCTTCCAAATTACGCCGCAACAAGGTTTGTCCGTCCATTTGGCTAGAAATATCCTTCCCGTTTTTTCTGTTCCATGGAACTGTCCTGGTCATGATCAATCAGGCGGGTAATCCGTTCCGACTGTCGCACAACCATCATTTCCTCGACAATCTCGGCAACGCTGGTTGCGGTCGAACGAATCGCGCCGGTACAGGGATAACATCCCAGAGTACGAAAGCGACAATATTCATGCGTCGGTTGTTCGTCGGGCCGTAGCGGAGTCCCCTCAAGAAACGGAACCAACCGTCCGTCACGGACGATCACCGAACGTTTTTCGGAAAAATACATCGGGACTACCGGAATGTTTTCGATCTGAATATACTGCCAGATATCCAGTTCGGTCCAGTTGGACAAAGGGAAAACACGGATTGATTCCCCGCGATTGATTTGGCCGTTAAATATATTCCATAATTCCGGCCGTTGATTTTTGGGGTCCCATTGACCGTACCGATCACGAAACGAGTATATTCGCTCCTTGGCGCGCGACTTCTCCTCGTCACGGCGCCCGCCGCCGAAGGCCGCGTCGTAGCCTCCCTTGCTTAAGGCGTCCAAAAGTGCCCGGGTTTTAAGTTCGGCACAGCATTTCACAGTGCCGGTCCGCCAGGGATTAACATCGGCGGCGATCGCATCCTCATTGCGATGAACAACCAGTTCGACGCCGATTTGTTGGCAGAATTGATCGCGAAACGCGATCATTTCCGGGAATTTCATGCCGGTATCAATATGCAGCAGAGAAAACGGCAGCGGCGCCGGCGAAAACGCTTTTTGGGCTAGCCGCACCATGACGGAAGAATCTTTGCCAACGGAATACAGCATGACCGGGCGCTCGAATTCGGCGACGACCTCGCGCAATATGTGAATGCTTTCCGCTTCCAGCAATTGCAATGTTGATAAACGATAATGTTCAGTCATACTAAACCTCGTCCCCCCCGCAAAACATGATGGCCTGGCAATCGTATTATTGCTCCGGAGCAACCCAATGGCGCGCAATATACCTGACACAATGTCCGATTTCAAGATTTTAATTGTATTATCGCGGCGATATGGTAGGCTATTGATGAGTCCAAACCGCATTTGCGACGACCGGCCCCCTATCGGCAACGTCGTCGGGAAGACATGCACAAGGCGCAACCCAAATACTTTTAAGGAATGCCAACCATGATCAAAAACATATTGGTAGGGACCGACGGTTCCACTTACAGCATAACGGCATGCCGGTACGCGATCGACCTATCGCAACGGCTGCAAGCGCGACTTATGGGTTTACACGTGATTGACGCGCGTTCCCTGGAAGGACCTCTGCTGGCCGATGTCTCCAATTGGGTCGGAGCTCAGCCCTATGGCGGGCAACGCTTTTCGTTTCACAAAATGATGGAAGAACGGGGCCGCAACATCCTCGATGCGTTTGAAAAAGAGGCGATCGAAAAAGGGATTACCCCGGAAAAAATCATGACCGTCGGTCACCCGGTCTCGGTTGTTCTGCGCGCAGAAGACCGTGCCGATTTACTGATTGTGGGGCGTAAAGGCGAACATGCGGAATGGAATGACGAGATGGTCGGTTCCAGCGTCGATCGTTTGGTAAGGCGCTCACTGAGTCCCTGCTTGGTGACTCCTAAAAAGTTCCGGCCCATCAATCGCATTCTAGCGGCTTACGACGGCAGCGGTCATGCCGCTCGGGCCTTGCAAACGGCGGTCAGCCTGACGCAATCTTTGTCGGCCGAGCTAAACGTGCTTACAGTAGGCAAGGATGATTCCGCGACCCGGGCCATCCTTGACGAAGCCCGCAAGCGACTGGCGGCTTACGGCATCGAAGTTTCACCGATCTTACGCCCCGGACGTCCAGAACGCGTCATCCTTGAAGAAGCCGCCGAACGGGAAGCGGACCTGATCGTCGCAGGAACCCATGGTCACGGTCGTATCCGCGAGCGTATTTTGGGCGGTATTACCCATGCCATGTTAACCCACGCAGATATCGCGTTGATGATGGTGCGCTAAACATACCTGGCGTGACAGGGGACACTGACATGGGGTCGCCGCTTGACAATATACGGGTTGTATTAACCGCGCCGATTTACGGCGGCAACGTCGGCGCGATCTGTCGCGCCATGGGCAACATGGGAATCTCCGACTTGGTGATCGCGGCGCCGGAACCCCTGGATCGGGATAATGTCTTGCGCATGGCATGCGCGGCCGCGTCGATCTTTAATAACCGGCGCGAAACGGCAACGCTTAAGGAAGCCGTCAGTGACTGTATTCTGGTTGCCGGCACATCGGCACGGGAAGGCTTGTATCGCAGTCACTCGTGCACGCCGCGCGAGGTAACGCCGCGCCTGTTGCAATCCGCCTCCCAGGGTAAAATCGCGTTGGTGTTTGGCCGAGAAACCCATGGTCTCAGCAATGAGGAGCTGGCCTTGTGCACCGAGATCATAAGAATCCCGACAGGAAACGAAATCTCCTCGTTGAACATTTCGCAGGCAGTCATGGTTTGTCTTTATGAATTGTTCGTTTGCACCGATTATTACGAGCCACCAACGGAAGCGTCACCCCCGGCAACATCGGAATTACGGGAACGGATGCTGGATATCTGGCAGAACGCCCTGCTCCGGATAGGCTTCATGGAACCTGAAAAAACCATGCATATCATGCTGGGAATGCGCCGTATTTTATCGCGCGACACCTTGTCGGTCAACGATGTTCGCATTCTAATGGGGATTGGACGCCAAATGCTATGGTATGCTTCACAACAGGATGCACAAATTCAACCATCAGCCCCATCCGAATCTTCATGAAAGGACATGATGTTTACCGGATTAATCACTGATATCGGCTGTGTCAACAGTCTCCAAACGCGCAGCCGCGGCGGCATGCGGTTGACGATCCGCATCAACACGTGGCAGGAACCGCCGCAAATTGGCGAAAGCATTGCCGTGCAGGGCGTTTGCCTTACCGTCAACACGGCAACCCGAAATTCTTTTGATTGCGACATGTTGCAGGAAACCGCCACACGCACCAACCTTGGCCGGAGCCGTCCGGGCACCGAAGTCAACCTGGAACGGGCGTTGCGCGCAGGCGATCGCCTGGGAGGCCATCTGGTAAGTGGCCATATCGATGGTTTGGGTGTATGCAGCGCAATCGACCGGGCAGGAGCCGATTATGTGCTGACCATCCGGGCCGGTGCTGATCTGATTGCTGATGTCGTAGCCAAGGGTTCGATTGCCTGCGATGGCGTCAGTTTGACGGTGGCCCGACTGGAAACTGACCGGTTTTCGGTCCATGTAATCCCGCACACCTGGCAGGCAACCACGTTACGAAAACTGCGTGTCGGCGACACCCTTAACTTGGAAACCGATCTAATCGGCAAACATGCTGCCCGGCGATCAGTCCCGCAAAACCAAACCGCATCAAGCGTTACTCTGGGAAAATTACGCCAAAGTGGTTTCGATGTTTAACTCATTTACTCAAACAATTTGCGACTTAAGACCTATTGAACGGAAGACGGTTGGGTCGTTAACCGCTTCTCTTATCGCAATCGTGAGCGCGATCTTGCACCCCGTATCTCTGCCGGCCCATCCGATCGCGCCCCCTACCCCGCCGCCCATCTTCAGACGCTCGCTTCCAGCGTCTCTTCCCGTGTTGGCCGACCCCGCGCTGATTCAAACTACCTGCGCGCACACCGATCCGGCACCGATCCGACAGATTCTTTCCGAACCTGTATCGACTTTACGGGAACGCGCCGAAGATCTTTCCGACGTGACCGTTTCCCCAGCCAATCCGGTCTATCCGATCGTCCAATCCGAGGTGGTTGCCGAAGGCAATCACGCGTTTCATCTGGCCCATCCTGCTTTTACGGAACACACCATTACCTTGAACACGCCGATAGCGCCGCAAGCCAACACCATGGTGTTCTTCGAAAGTCGTTTGCAGTGGGCCACCGAATATCAGGAGGCACGTTTCCAGGTCTCCAGCGATGGCGGCAACAGTTGGGCCACCTTATGGTCACGAGCCGGCACCGGGAATGGCGGACAAACCGTGTTCGAGCTGGTGACGGTGGCGCTCGACACCTACACCGGTCAACATTTGTATCTGCGCTTTCATTATGCCTGGAAAGGCGTAAGCGCATTTACCGGTACCGGCACAGATGTAGGTTGGATCATCGACGATATTCAGGTCGGAACGTCATTCATTCCGCGCGTTTACAATGGATTTGGCGACCCATCGCCGCAGGAAATCCTTGCCGTCGAATACATCAACCGGGCACGCGCCGATGCGCTGGCAGAAGCGCAAAGATTACGGAATACGTCCGATCCGGACGTCCTGAATTCTGTGAATTATTTCAATGTTAATTTTGACGAAATGGAGGATCAGTTTTCAGATTTAAATCAACATGTGGCGCCGTTGGCGATCAATGCCAAGCTAACCCAGGCAGCCCGGCTGCATAGTGACGACATGTACCGCAATGTTTTCCAGAGCCATTTCAGCTCGACTAATCCAACGCATCCCAATCAACCGGGAGACGACCCCGTCGAGCGCATCAGCCGTCAGGGCTACAATTGGCACTATTTGGCCGAGAACGTATACGCATTCGGGAAATCGGTTTGGCATACCCATGCCGCATACAATATCGACTGGGGATCCGGCGATTACGGCATGCAAGACCCGCCCGGCCATCGCGAAGCCATTCATAATCCCGAATTACGGGAAATCGGCGTTGGCATCCGGCAGGGCAGCAATACCGCCGGCAATACAACCGTCGGCCCCGTCATCTCAACCCAGAAATTCGGCACCGATCCGGATGCCGACCATCCGTTTCTGGTCGGTGTAACCTACGTTGATGCGGACAGCGACGGTTTCTATTCCACGGGCGCGGGATTAGGCGCTGTTAGCGTCACCGTGAGCGACGCCAGTTTTATGGCCACCAGCTCGACGCACGGTGCGTACGCCGTGCCATTGCCACCGGGCAAAGGAACCTATTCGGTTACATTCAGTAAAGGCGGCTACATGTCCGAAACCCATGAGATAACCGTAATGAACGCCGGGAACGTTAAACTCGACTATCTGGCCCAGCCGGCGCATATCTTAACATATACTGCCGGCGCGGGCGGCTCGATCTCAGGAGCTGCGTCACAAACCGTGATTTCCGGTGATGACGGCGATCCCGTCACGGCCATACCGGAGACGGGCGCCGTTTTCGCAAGATGGAGCGACGGCGTCACACAAGAGCAACGTACGGACATCAACGTGCAGGAAGACAGAAGCGTTACCGCGCATTTCCAGAGCGAAAAGGGCACTGATCTTGATTGGTATGCAAATCATGGATTTACCCCCGAAGGCAGCCAGACCTGGTCCGATTTGGACGATTATCACATTCAAATCAAGGGCACTACCCTTTACGAGGAATACGTCGCCGATACAGACCCAAATAATCCTGACGATGTTTTTCAATGCGACGTTTTCGATCCCGGAGATACAAATGGAAACGAAATTACCGTTTATTTTCGTTCTTCAATTAATCGCCTCTACACATTGCAATCCCTTTCTGAATTACACAACGGTGATTGGACCGATGTACCCGGTGCGGGACCCCGACCGGGCAATGGCGCCCAGGCTAAGGACAGCCTTTCAGACAGTAACAACCCGCTCACGGGAAGGTATTATCGAATCAAGGTCACGGTCCCGTGAGTATCGCGCACGGATCGACGGTGCCGGCTCGAAAAATTACGGTATCACGGGAATATGGATCGTGATACCACATGATAAATACAGGCTTGATTCTACAACCCGGCGTGATATGATGCTCCGCAAAGCAATTGTCAAATTGTGAAAAGTACGACATTCTCGTTTTAAAAACGGCAGCAAGAATACGCTGCCTTTGCGTCAATTTTTGACTAAACAATCCAAACAGGCTTTATCCACTATGACAGAAACCAATCGATCCGTTCCAGCGACCCCGTTATTGGCCGGTTGGGCCGTCCGCAACATCACGCCGGATAAACCGGTTCAGTTACAGGGCCAACATCACGAACGGATTTCAACCCATGTCAACGATCCCTGCCTCGCAACGGCGCTGGTCCTGCAATCACAGCCCACCGCAGGCAAACCCGATCATGTTATGATGGTCTCTTGTGACCTGTGCATGATCCCGCGGGTTTTGATCGACCGTATCCGCGAAAGTCTGGTCAAACGACTTCCGGCGGTTGACCCGGCGAAACTGCTTGTCCATGCCACCCATACGCATACGGGACCGGTCATCACAAATGACCGCTTCGCCATCCGGACGGATACGACGTCCACTCCCGACGAGAACGCCGCTATTTTGATCGAGAATGTCGTAGATGCCGTCGTCGAAGCGTGGGAAAACCGGCAGCCGGTCTGTTTGTCGCGCGCGTTGGGTCATGCCGCCATCGGTTACAACCGGCGTATCTTATATGCCGACGGCAGCGCGCGAATGTATGGAAACGTCGACACCCCGGAATTCCGGTCGTTCGAAGGCGCCAGTGATCCGGGAATTGAGATATTCTATTTGCATGACGAAGAGAACCGGTTGCGTTTGATCGCCACCAGCGTCGCATGTCCGTCACAGGTAGTCGAAAACAAATATTTTGTTTCAGCCGATTTCTGGGGCGCCGCCCGTGCCCTGGTACATAAACGTCACGGTGCCGATGTCGTGCTTTACGGCATGACCAGCGCGGCGGGCGATCAATCGCCGCGCGATCTGGTGCGGCGCAACCGTAATGAACCGAACATGCGCGACATTGACGGCATGCAGGAAATGGGTCGCCGTCTGGTCAACGCCATTGATGATGCCATGGCGCATGCCCGTATTCAGGTCGGCAACGCGAATGTTCTTTCTCACCATGTCGAGGAACTGGCGTTGCCCATACGCATGGTAACCGCGGAGGATGCAGCGGAAGCCAAGACGTACCTGGCGCAATTCGACGGTAAACCGCAACCGGCGCCCGGCACGCGCGAGGCCACGTGGATTAATCAGCAGCAAAATGTCATAAAGCGTTTCGATCTTCAGGGCAAGGATCCCGTTTATAGTTTCGATTTACATGTCATTCGAATCGGCGATCTGGTGATCGCCAACAATCCGTTTGAATTGTATCTGGACTACGGATTACGAATCAAGGCTCGCAGTATGGCGGAGCAAACCTTCCTGATCCAGTTGGCGGGCGACCGCGGATTATATTTACCCACGGCCAAAGCTATTGCCGGCGGTCATTACGGCGCGAAAATCGCAAACAATAAAGTCGGTCCCGAGGGCGGCGATAAACTGGTCGATACTACGGTTGAACGGATACAACAACTCTTTTCGCAAAACAAATAACAGAGGAAAAAAATGGAAAAAATGGCAATATTCGGCGGCAAACAGGCGGTTCCGGAAGGCTTGATCAAGAACTGGCCACCGATCGACGATACAGACCGCAACTTAATCATGGCATCGCTTGAAAGCGGCAAACATGCTTTTGGACCCAATTGCGTTGAATTTCAAAAGGAATTCGCCGCCTGGAACGGCAATCAATTTGCGATCAACACAAATTCGGGAACGGCAGCGCTACACATGGGGATTTCGGCATGCGGTTGCGGCGCGGGCGACGAAGTGATCGTGACCGCTTATTCATGGTCGTCATCGGCAACCTGTATCCTGCACCACAATTGCATCCCGGTATTTGTCGATATTAAATTTGAAACCATGAATATCGATGAAGACAAAATCGAGGCTGCCATCACCCCTAAAACCAAGGCGATTGTCGCCGTCCATCTTCACGGGCTGCCGGTGAACATGGAAAAGGTTATGGCAATCGCCAAACGCCACAACCTCAAGGTCATCGAAGACGCCTGTCAAGCACACGGCGCACTATTCCAGGGCCGCAAGGTGGGCACCTGGGGAGATTGCGCGGCGTTCAGTTTCAACCAAAACAAATGTTTGTGTACCGGCGAAGGCGGAATGTTCGTCAGCAATGACGAAACCATCTACAATAACGCCAAACAGCTTTGGTCGTTCGGAGAGACGCGGACCCCGGCCGAAGACCGCGATTATCACGTCTATGCCCTGGGTTGGATGTATCGATGCAACGATTTGACGGCGGCATTCGGGCGCGCGCAATTGGCCAAGATGGACGGCTACCATGAAACACTGGCCGCCAATGTCAAAAAAATGAACGAATGCCTGGCAGGTACACCACACCTGATTTTGCCTGAGGATTATCCCGGCGCCGAAGGAAACGGATATAACTATACCATGCGTTTCGATATGGAAGCACTGGGCCATGCCGACGATCCGCGCGCATTCCGCGACAAAATAGTACGGGCCATGAAGGCCGAAGGCGTTCAAACCGGCGTATGGCAAAACTTCATTCTGCCGGCCATGACGGTGTTCCAGGCCAAGAACGGTTACGGTCAGGGATGTCCCTGGGATTGTCCGCATTCACAACCGGTCGACTACAATCCAGCCCAATATCCAATGGCCCAGAAGCATACCGATGCACACACCGGGATGACCCAACCGTTGCGGGCGCCCAACGGTCCGGATGCCGCCGAGGCGACCGCTGCCGGGATCCGTAAGGTCATGGAACAGGCCGAAAAACTGAACGATCTGGAGTAACCCGATGACGGTTGCCTGCAATCATGCAATTCGCGCATGAATGGGTTCTCTCATTACTCGTCATAGTACCCGTTATCGGTGCCGTATGGCTGTGGTTGATACGGCGGCAATGGCGCCGGTTCGAACTGATGTTCGATCCGGCGCTCCGCAACAGGTTTGTGCCACCGCCGTCTTGGCACCGTCTGGCACCCCAATTTATTTGCCTGTTACTAGCTCTCAGCTTGGCCGTGATTGCGCTCGCGCGTCCACGCTGGGGAATGTTCGATCAGGACCTTGTCGAACCGCAACACGATCTGGTCGTGGCATTGGATGTATCCCGCTCAATGCTTGCG
This sequence comes from PVC group bacterium, assembly GCA_003565195.1. Lineage (GTDB taxonomy): Bacteria > Verrucomicrobiota > Kiritimatiellia > CAIKKV01 > PXCX01 > PXCX01. Next base: position 9,890 of record PXCX01000190.1, read on the forward strand.
CGCGATGTCTCACCCAACCGCCTCGAACGGGCAAAAGCGATGGTGTACGACCTGATCCAAGCCAACGCTGACAAACGGATCGCCCTGGTAGCTTTCCGTGCCGGCGCCCAAAGGATTTGTCCACTTACCCGCGATACCGATTTTCTGTTGCAAACCCTAAACGGAATGCATATCGATTCGGCGCCACAAGGTCCCACCGATTTGGCGCCTGCCATTCATATGGCGCTCGATTCGTTCGATCCCGATCGCACCGGATCACGTACCGTATTCTTGATATCTGACGGCGAAGATCTTGCCGGCCGGATGGACGATGCATTGCAGGATGCCCTCCGGAACGAGGTACGGTTCATCACCATCGGCATTGGTACCAAAGACGGCGCGCCAATTCCCGACGAACGATCACCGACCGGATACCAGAAATACGATGGCGAACGCGTCGTCACACGGCTTATCCATGAAACACTCGAACGAATTGCCCGCGAAACCGGCGGCATACATGTTCCGGCCGCCGAAGACATGATCGATCTGTACAGTGTTTTGCGGCAATTTCCCCCACCTGTCACCACCGATCCTCAAACCAAAGAATGGGTTGCAGACTTAACCGAACAGTATCCGTGGTTTTTGTTGGCGGCAGTTCTCTTTTTGCTGACTACTGTTTTTTTAAGTCGGGGACGAATCCCTGCCGACATCGCGCGCGAAACACTGGTGGCGGTGTTGCTGTTCTGGTCAATGCCGGCATCCGGACATGGCAATACGGCGAATGACTCGCCGCCGCCCCCGGCAAGACCGGCACGTCAGGCGATTGATCGATATCATCGCGGAGATCACCGGGCGGCTGCCGAATTATTCGAAATAGCTGAGGCCCGCGAAACCAGCCCGGCCATCAGGGCCACCCTGCTCTACAACGCCGCTTACGCCCGATACCGTGCCGGCGATTACGACACCGCTGTTTATCGCTTTCAAGAGGCACTCGACCTGGATTCCGAACCCCGGCCTGCTCTGCGACACGATCTTGCGCTCGCAAAACTCGCGGCAGCCCGAACCGCGTTGCGCGAGGCAACAAACAACATCGACCGGATCACCGATATCCGCGCAAGTTTACAGCATGCCATTGCGCAAGTCGAACAGGCTTTGCAGGAAAGCCCGCAACAGCAGGCATGGCATTCGACATACAATCATCTGGATCAAACCCTGGCGCATGTCATGGCCATCGAACAGTCGCTTCAAATCGTTGCGGAATACGGGGACTGGACGCCTTCCGAACTTATTGATGAACTTCTGCAACGCCAGCGTGTCATCCACCGCGATTTGGCGTCCGCCGACCGTGCCCCCCTGCCCCAGAGATTACGACGGCAACAGGAATTAGCCCACCAACAACGCGCTGTTGCCGACCTAACACCGATCCTGTCGACGGCTGTCGGCAAGGACTCTGATCACGCGCAACAAATCCAGGCCGCGGCGCAAACCACACGCAAGGCCGTCGATTGGATCGCCGATGGCGACGACCGGGCGGCGGCGACGGCACACCATGCCGTCGTTTTATTTGAAACCATTCAGCAATTATTGCCGCCGCTACCGGATGACCCGGAACCCGAACCACCGGAAAAAAAACCGGATGACCCGAATGATACGCCGGAACTGCCGATCCCTTTCGATCCACCGCCACATATCCGGGATATCCCGGATGATCCTCCAGACATTCCGGAAGCCCCAGATAAAGAGATCCCTGGCGATGAGCTCTGGGATACCGAGCAGATTGACATGTTGCTCGACAAAATCCGCAGGCACGAACGCGATTATCTGGATGAGCGCCGCCGCCGCACAATCTCGCCGGCGCCTGAAGACCGCGATTGGTAAGTTACAGGAAAACGCATTGCGGCTATTGCAAAACCCCGGAATATGGGAGGGGGGGGGTAATGCCCAAAAAAAGATAGCATTAGAAACGGGGCTTATGTCAGCGCCATGCCTGACTGACATCAGTCCGCAATCGGCCTGCTGAACCAGGGCTGTCGTCGCCAACGCAAACGAGGCGGCACCATTGCGTTATACCCTTCCAGTATGCATGCCAGTGACTTTTCATCAGAGCTATCGCACCAGGTCAGCGACCGGACCAAAACCCGCCAATCACGCGCGCAACGCAAACGACTTAGCCTCCGGCAATAACGGACTCCATCCATATCC
>PXCX01000253.1 GCA_003565195.1 PVC group bacterium
AAGTTTCTGCACATTCTGACCCCGGTATCGATTATCGCCCTGCTCGGCACCCTCGTGCTGCTGTTCAGTTTCAAGGGCGACGTGATCGTGGCCAATCCCTTGACCATCCTCTGGATCGCCATTCCACTCTCGATCCAGACCTTCCTGATCTTCGGGATTACCTACAGCCTGGCCAGACTCCTGAAATTCAAATACGAAGACGCCGCGCCCGCGGCGATGATCGGCGCATCCAACCATTTCGAGGTCGCAATCGCGACGGCCACGATGCTGTACGGCTTATCCAGCGGCGCCGCGCTGGCCACGGTGGTCGGCGTACTGATCGAAGTCCCGATCATGCTCGGACTGGTGAAGATCTGTCTGCGAACCAAGGGCTGGTTTCGCGTTGTCAACCGCGGATAATTGTTATATTGAAGATTTTGCCCAAGTCAAGGGGGAATATATGCAAGAGGTCAGAAGTCAGAGGTCAGTGTCCCAAAATGTTTTCGATCTGCAAGCGTATGGCACCATCGGTTTGCGCCAGATGGGTTAGTCTTTCGCGGTTGGCTACGATACATAGTCCGGCATTCGCTAAGCCGGCGTCGAGATGATCGGCCAAGGCGCGTTTTACAGTCTTCGGGGTGGCCGACAATAATCTTTCATGGTATGCGTTGCGTGCTTCGTCGCTGAGATGACGTACATGCCGAACCAGGGCGGTTCGGGTGGCCGAGGCGGGACGTATCGGACGGAGATTGTTGCGCACTACGCCAAGAATCCCGCGGTCGATATCCGCTTGTTGCCATGATACGTTTTGCGCGACGGCCGACAATCCCTGAAATACGTTCAGGGTTCGCGAAATTTCCGGGTCGCGGTAGCTGTAGAGGAACGCCACCTTACGGTCCGGTCGATAAGTGCAGCCACCACCGTAGGCCGATCCTTTAAACCGGATCTCGTCAAGCAAATAATCGAATGACAACAAATGGGTCCCAATCTTGATCAAGGCGGAATCGTGTTGCGAATCATGCGGTAACGGCAGGCTCATGACGTTGAACGCCACATCCATCGGTGCCGCAAGTCCGTGGCGGGGCGGCGTGCTGGCTGCGGCATGGCCGGCATCGGTCGCAGTCTCATGATGCTGCGGCGCCATCTTGGCTGGTATTCGCGTTGACCAGCCATGCCAGGCGGTACGGAAATGATCGTAGGTCTGATCCGATCCGGTAAAGGAAGCGATCCAGGGACCGCTGCCGGTTAGCTTTTTCGATAAAGTTTGCAGGTTTTGCTGTAAAACGGATGGATCGTCCGCGAATCGTTCGTGCCAATCTTCGGCCTGTCGCAATTCGGCTAATCCGGAGATATGGTTCAGCAATCCGTTCAATCGGCTTGTGTGGCGTGCCGCCAGGGGCATGGCATACGACAGCGCGTTCTCGACTACCTGACTGTGGTGTTGTTCGCGCAGTTGTGTCAGTAAATTCATCAAGCGGCCAGTGTCGTTGAAGTCCGGTGCGAAAACAAGATCACGCAACAGATCCAATGCTGGCTCCGACTGAATATCAAGGAACTTGGTCCGCAAAACCATTCGCAGAACTTGCCGATTGGGATCCTGGAAACTCGTGCTCGGCAGCAGTTCATAACGGATGTCACCCGTATGGGCCGCGATACGCCGGGCCGTCGCCGCATAATCCTGGTCGGCCGCTCCCATGCGTAGTGACACATGGGTAAAAATTGTATGGGCTAGTCGCAGTTCAGCGGCGCTCAACGACGACACATCCATGGTCAGTGCCAGATAATTGACGCCATTGGTCGGGATGTCTTGGCGTAATACGGTCAGGTGGTCGAAGCCACGGTCCAGTGTGGTTGGAATCAAAGGCGGTTGTTCCGGTAGATCGCGGGTTTGTAAGCGCGGCAAATTTTCGATGGCGGAGACCGGTTCCCGGCGATGCTGGAATTCTGCCAGTTCATCGGCCTCTTTTTGAATGCGTTGCCGGTCGGCCGTGGTCAATCGTTCCTTTCGTCGCTGCAAGCCGGCGTCGAGTTCGGCTTGCTTACGGGTGCTTTGTTGGGTATCGGGTTGCAGAATCGATGTCAGCCGATGTGGATTTTCCAGTAACCAGGCGCGGATACGGCGTCCAAAGAAATCCGGTTCGCGTTGAATTTGGCGGCGCAATTCGTTTAGAACCGCACGCCCGTTAAGCCAGACGAATGGATCGTCGCCAATTGTCCATGAATCATAGATTTGGGAGGCCAGTTTAAGCGGGAATCCCTCGTTGATTTCCTGAAAAATATAGCCCAGCCGGGTGAGCGCCATTTCAATGGTTTCCTGATCGATCGTGCCCGGTTCGGCAAGCGATGCCAGCGTGGACAAAACCAATTGCTCGAACGCTTGGCGATGTTCAGCCTCGGAGCCTTTGATGCCGACATGAAAAGTTAATTCACGCCCGAAGGCATGCGCATAGGTATGAGTCAAATCATGGCCGAGCTTGGAATCGATCAGCGCGCGGCGCAATGGTGCGCCGTCGTGACCTGTCAGGATCAGGAACAATGCTTCCTGGGCCATCAGTTCAAGCGGTGACGGGTGATGCATTGTCAGCCAGCTTATAGCCAGATAACTGCGTTGACGCGGCGAATCGTCCATGCCGACAGGGTAACTGTCGGTCGTGGTGCGTGGTTCTGTCCAGATCGGCTGGGGCGCAGGCATGGGCGCCGGTTCGCACGGGGCGAATCCGGTCAAACGGGCATCCAAAAACGGCATCCAGGATTCAGGCGGGATGTTGCCGTAATGAACGATCAACGCGTTGGACGGATGGTAGTAGCGACGGTGGAAAGCCACGAAATCCTCGTATTGCAAGTCCAGAATCCGGTCCGGATCGCCGCCGGCATCGTGGCGGTAAAGCGAGTTTGGAAACAAACCGCGCTCAATGGCGCGCTGCATGCATTCATTGGCCGAGGAATACGCGCCCCGCATTTCATTGTAAACGATGCCTTTCACGACCAGCCGGCCGTCAAGATCGCCGGATGGGTCGAACGCGAAATGGTATCCTTCCTGTCCGAAATGCGTAGGATTCAACAGCGGATGAAAAACCGCGTCCAGATATACATCCGCGAGGTTGAAAAAATCGGCTGCGACATTGCTGGCGCACGGATAAATGGTATAATCGGGACCGGTCATGGCATTGAGAAACGTCGCCAGACTCATCTTGAGCATGTGAAAGAAAGGATCTTTGACCGGATACTTGCGGGATCCGCCGAGGACCGCATGTTCCAGGATGTGTGGCAGGCCGGTGTTGTCGGTCGGTGGTGTCCGAAATAGAATGGACAACAGGTTTTCGTGGTCCGCACTTTGAACATCGAGGACTTGGGCGCCACTTGCCGAGTGCCGGTACAGTGTTGCATCAAGACCCTGATCGGCATCCTGATAGTTGGATTGGCGAACAAAGGGTTGGTTACGCTTTGGTGGCGGGGAATCGCACATAAGGGTATCCTTCTGATTGAAGACAGGCCGGTTTGTTAAGCAAATCATGATATCAGTCCAAAACAAAAATTCAAAGCTTAAATTCCATACTTGCGATCAGTCACCCTTTTTGAGTATAATCATGCAAGGTTATTTCGGGTGATGCAGCAATACCCATGCCGGCGCTTTTGCCGGCGACCGGCCGATGACCCGAGCCGGGATCGTCGGGATGGATTGCGGGGAGGGAACAACGATATGCCGCATGACAAGTTAAATCTTACGGAAGCCTCGCGTTATTTACATTTGGCGCAAGTCAAAGTCGAGCAACTGATGCGTCGCCGTGAAATACCGTATACCGTGACGGGCTCACGATTTGTTTTTCTGAAACACGAACTGGATGCCTGGGCATCGCGTCGGATTATGGAGTTCGATGACCGACAGTTGCATGATTACCATGGTAATTCACATCGTGGCACCATGAAAGTAGCCGATTCCCAGCCGCGTTTGCGGACTCTGTTGGCCGATCGTTACGTCACGTCTGATTTAGCGGCGAAAACCCGCGCATCGGTTCTGCGCGAGATGGTCCGCTTAGCCGATCGCACCGGCTGGCTGGTATACCCGGAAGATTTACTGCGTAGTCTTGAGGAAAGGGAGGCGCTGTGCTCAACCGGATTGCCGGGTGGACTGGCGCTTTTGCATCCTTGCCATCACGATGAATATTTGTTTGAAAAATCTTTTCTTTTGCTGGCACGCACGGTGCGACCTGTACCGTTTAACGCTCCCGACGGCAAATGCACCGACATTTTTTTTCTTTTATGTTGTCGCGATGATTGTCGGCACTTACACTTGCTGTCGCGCTTGTGCATGATGTGCCTGCACACCGGGTTGTTGGATCAATTGCGGGAAGCGCCCGATGCCGCTACGATGGTCGCCGCGATGACCGACGCCGAGACTGAAGTCATGAAAACAATTAACGCCTGAGAGTTTATAATGGTTGCGCTCCACAGAATCACAGCGTTTCTTGACCAGGAACTGGATCCAGCCGCGTTTGAGGATTCCTCGCATAACGGGTTGCAGGTCGAGAATTCGGGGGCGATCAGGAAGGTCTGCGTCGGGGTCGATGCATCGCTCGATTTTTTCGAGAAAGCTTTGCAGCAAGGGGCCGATTTATTGATCTGCCATCACGGTTTGAGCTGGGGTGATTCATTGCGACGGATTACGGGCATTAATTACCGGCGCTTGAAATTTCTGGTCGAGCATGATATGGCCTTGTACGCCTGTCATTTACCGCTTGATGCCCACCCGGTTTTGGGGAATAATGCCAGGATCGCCAAAGCGTTCGGACTGCGCAAAGTTCAACCGTTCGGGACCTATCACGGAATCAGTATCGGATTCCGCGGCACGCTGCCCAAAGCCATGTCGTATGCCCTTTTTAAGAAGCGGGCGCAAACGGTGTTTGGCAATGTTCTGGGGACCATGGATTTCGGCAGCTCAACGGTTCGCACCGTTGCGATCGTCTCGGGTGGCGCCGCTGATCAGGTTGCCGAGGCGGGAGAGAACGGCATCGATGTTTATGTCAGCGGCGAACCCAAACTGACGGCCTGGCATCTGGCCCGTGAACACGGCATCAATGCCGTGTTCGCCGGGCACTATGCCACCGAAACATTCGGTGTCAAAGCCGTTGCCGCCCGTTTGACCCAGCGGCTGGGGGTCAAGACCCAATTTATCGACATGGCGGTGCCGTTCTGAATGAGTTCAGTCGGCCGCCGGTTCGGCTTGGCATGGTTCCAATGCTGCCAGTTTCTGAAGCAGGTCGAACTTGGCGTTGACCAATCCGTCTGCCTTGGACATCAACTGTTTGGCCATTTCCGGATTGCTTTTGTTCAGAATCTGGAATCGATTTTCGCGCATCGCATGTTCACTGAAGGCCATGGTCGGCGGTTTACTGTCGATCTTGAGCGGATTTTTGCCTTCGGCGATCAGCGCCGGATTGTACCGGTACAGCGGGAAGTGACCGGAAATGACCGCTTCCTTCTGACTGTTGAGTCCATTGCGCATGTCGATACCCTGGGCAATACAATGCGAGTAGGCAATTATAAGCGATGGGCCGTCATAGGCTTCGGCTTCGCTAAAGGCGCGAACAGTTTGGACAGGATTGGCGCCAAGCGCAATCGTGGCCACATATATGTTGCCGTAGGTCATGGAGATCATGCCCAAATCTTTTTTCATCAACGCTTTGCCGCCCGATGCGAATTTGGCCACCGCACCCATTGGAGTCGATTTGGATGCCTGCCCGCCGGTATTGGAGTAAACCTCGGTGTCAAGCACCAGTAGATTAATGTTCCGGCCACTGGCCAGCACATGATCCAATCCACCGTATCCGATGTCGTAGGCCCATCCGTCGCCACCGACAACCCAGATTGATTTCCGCACCAGATAATCCGCAACCGTCAGCATTTCCTTGCAAAGATCGCTTGAACAGTTCGATAACTTTTGCTTCAACTCTTCGATCAAGGCACGTTGCGTTTCGATGCCTGCCTGGGTGCTGGTATCGCCCTGACGAAGCTTTTCGAAAAGGTCACGTGATCCGGCACATTCTTCGCAAGCGCCCTCAGCAAGTTTTTCAAGCAATTCGGCTGCCCGTTTTCCGAAACGTTCGGTGGCCAGCAGCATGCCGAATCCGAATTCGGCATTGTCCTCGAATAACGAGTTGGACCAAGTTGGGCCGCGACCATCGGTACGCGGTGTATATGGCGTCGTCGGCAGGTTGCCCCCGTAAATGGAGGAACACCCGGTCGCATTGGCAATCATGGCCCGATCGCCGAACAACTGCGTCAATAACTTGACGTAAGGCGTTTCACCGCAACCGGCACAGGCGCCCGAAAACTCGAACATCGCCCGCGTAAACTGGCTGCCTTTGATGGTGGCGCGATTGTAGGTCGACGGATCGGGATCCGGAATCGACATGAAATAATCGAAGTTTTCGGATTCCTGTTCGCGTAAAGGCAGTTGCGGAACCATGTCGATGGCGCGATGTCCGGTTTCCTCACGCGTTTCCTTGTCTTTCTCGCGGGCCGGACAATTCGCAACACAGACCCCGCAACCGGTACAATCCTCGGGCGCCGTCTGAACTGCGTACTTCAAGCCCTTGAATTCTTTGCCCTTGGCATCGGCCGATTTAAAGCTGGACGGCGCTTTTTCCAGGTATTCGGGATCATATACCTTGACGCGAATTGCGGCATGCGGGCAGACCAGCGAACATTGTCCGCATTGAATACACAGGTTTTCATCCCATTGGGGAATATCGACCGCGATATTGCGCTTTTCGTAGCGGGTCGTGCCGGTTGGCCAGGTGCCGTCGTTCGGGATCGCGCTGACCGGCAGTGTGTCGCCCATCTGCTCCATGATCCGGGCGGTCACGGTCTGGACGAACTCAGGCGCTGCGGCCGGGACGATCGGCGGTTTCCGCTTCTTGCCGGCAACCTTTTCCGGGACCTTGACCTGATGCAGGTTGCCCATCGCACCGTCAACAGCCTTGTAGTTCATCTGAACGATTTTCTCGCCTTTGCGGCCGTAGGTTTCGCGAATCGCTTTCTTGAGAAGGTCAATCGCTTCGTCAGTCGGCAGCACCCCGGAGATGGCAAAGAAACACGTCTGCATAATCGTATTGATGCGTGCCCCCAAGCCCAGGTCCTTGGCCAGTTTGATCGCGTCGATAACGTAAAACTTGATCTTCTTGTCGATGATCTGCTGCTCGACTTCGTCGGGCATGTTGGCCCATACATCGTCGGGACCGAACGGACTTTCCAGCAGAAAGACGGCACCCTCTTTGGCGTGCGCCAGCATATCGTATTTTTCAAGAAAACTGAAATTATGGCAGGCGACAAAATCGGCCTTGGTGCAGAGATAGGGGCTGCGGATACGATCGGGACCGAATCGCAAGTGCGATACCGTCATTGCGCCCGCTTTCTTGGAGTCGTAAACAAAATAGCCCTGGGCGTAGTTGTCGGTATGATCCCCGATGATCTTGATCGAATTCTTGTTGGCGCCGACTGTACCGTCGGAGCCCAACCCGTAAAACACGGCTTCGATCCGATTGGGATGCGGTATTTGGAACGGTTTCACCGTGATGCTGCCGTGGGTGACATCATCCGTGATGCCGACCGTGAAATGGTTCTTTTTCTCGCCGTCGAGATTGTCGAATACGGCTTTGACCATTGCCGGCGTGAATTCTTTTGAACCCAGCCCGTAACGTCCGCCAATCACCATTGGATAGAAATCGTTTTGCATCCATCCGGAAGACTGGGCTTCGCCGATCGCGGTGCGTACATCGCCGTACAACGGTTCGCCGATGGCGCCCGGTTCCTTGGTCCGGTCAAGGACCGCGATGCGTTTGACCGATTCCGGCAGGGTTTTCACAAATGCTTTGACATCGAAGGGGCGGTAGAGTCGAACCATGATGGCGCCGACTTTTTCACCTTTTTCGACCAAGTATTCCACGGTTTCCTGGACGGTTTCCGCGCCTGACCCCATGCAAATGATAATTTTTTCGGCATCCGCGGCGCCCACATAATCAAACAGATTATATCTGCGCCCGGTCAGCTCCGCAAATTTTGTCATAGCTTTCTGCACGATTTCCGGGGTCGCCGCATAGAAGGGATTAACCGTTTCGCGGCCCTGAAAATAGACATCCGGATTCTGGGCAGTTCCCCGGATGGCCGGGCGGTCAGGACACAATCCGCGCTGTCGATGCGCGCGGACATGGTCATCGTCGATCATGGCACGGATGGTATCGCGCGATACCTGTTCAATGTTCTGCAGTTCATGCGACGTGCGGAATCCGTCGAAAAAGTGCAGGAACGGTACACGCGATTCCAGTGAGACAGCTTGCGCAATCAACGCAAAATCGGCGCTTTCCTGTACGCCGGAGGAAGCCAGCAGTCCGAATCCGGTCGACCGGACCGCCATTACATCGGAATGATCACCGAAAATCGATAATCCCTGGCAGGCCAGCGAGCGCGCGGATACGTGGAAAACGGTTGGAGAAAGTTCGCCCGCGATTTTATACATGTTCGGGATCATCAGCAACAGACCTTGCGACGCGGTGAATGTCGTCGTTAAGGCGCCGGCAGTCAAGGAACCGTGTAAGGCGCCCGCCGCACCGGCTTCCGATTGCAATTCCTGCACTTCGGGAATTGTTCCCCAGATGTTCTTGACGCCAGCGGCGCTAAGTTCATCAGCCGTTTCGCCCATCGGCGACGATGGGGTAATCGGGTAAATGGCACACACTTCGTTAATGGCATGGGCGACCGTTGAGGCCGCGGTATTGCCGTCGGTCATAATTGTTTTTTTGCTCATGATCCTCTCCTGTATTCCGTATCAGCTATCCAGCCACGCAGATACCCTCCGTGGCGGCAAGGGCGCCGACTACCATCGGGCGCCTGTTTTCGGATGTCTTGTTAACCGTTCAACAGGGCGCGAACTTGATCAAGTTTGGCCTTGCTGCCCAGCACTTCGTTTTTATGGGCAATATACTTGGCGTATTCCGCCATGAAAACCTTGCCCGGTTTGCGTAGGTCAAAATTTTCCGGATCGTCGCGAAATGCTTCGCGATGGACGCGACACCAGACCAGGCGGCCGTCGGTATCGATGTTCACCTTGGTTACACCCATCTTAGCGGCCGGCGCAAATTCTTTTTCATCGACGCCCTTGGCGTCTTTCAGCGCGCCGCCGGCGGCGTTGATGCGATCGACTTCATCCTTGGGAACGGAACTCGAACCATGCATGACCAGCGGAAAGCCCGGCAACCGTTTCTGGATTTCTTCAATCACCTCGAAATGCAAGCCTTGCGAACCGCTGAACTTGTAGGCGCCGTGACTGGTGCCGATGGCGCACGCTAAACTGTCGCAATCGGTTGCCTTGACGAATTCTTCGGCCTGCTCCGGATTGGTCAGATTGGCGTCCTCTTCGCTCACCGAGATGTCTTCCTCAACGCCTCCAAGCTGACCCAACTCTGCCTCGACCACAATGTTACGTGCATGAGCGGCCTCTACCACGCGCCGGGTGATCTCAATGTTTTGCTCAAATGATTCGTGACTGGCATCAATCATCACGGAACTGTAAAAACCGCTCTCGATACAGTCCATGCAGCTTTCTTCATCTCCGTGATCGAGATGGACGGCGAAAATCGCGTCCGGAAAAATGTCGTCGGCGGCACGGATCATCGCTTCCAGCATGCGTTTGTCTGTGTAACTGCGCGCGCCTTTCGATATCTGAATCATAAAAGGCGCCTGGCTTTCCATGCAACCCTGAAATAAACCCATCGTCTGCTCTGCATTGTTAATGTTGTATGCGCCCAACGCGTATTTGCCGTAGGCATGCCGGAAAAGTTCCTTGGTTGATACGATCATGACAATTATGCTCCTCTGCAGGCTACCGGATTACCCGGCGGTTAACCGCGGTCAAGAAACCGCTTGAAAAATGAACATCCAGTATACCCTATGGCCGCTGTCCGGTCAATCATAACTTTAAAGATGCTACCGGTAGCCTGCAGGCAACGCCATTTGTGACCATGGCGTGTAGGAATCCTGTACCAGAAGTCCGGTGTCCGGATCGTCGCTAATCGATTGCCGCTCGAAAACGCGCCATTCATTGCCGTCAAGTCCGGCGGTTTCGCCGCCGTCCCGCAAGTGTTTGATAAGCGCCGATTTGTGTGTCCGAAAGGCATCCCCGGTAAACGGCAAGGCAGCCCGGTTGCGGGTTTCGTGCGGATCCCCGATTTTGTCAAAAAGGAACTCGCGGTCATCGGGCGCGCTGTAGAAATATTTCCATTCCCGGCTGACGCACATATAGCTGGAAAACGCGGCGACCTGTTCGGGCGTTTCGCGATGGCTGCATTGATGGCGTATGCGGCGGTCATAGGCGCGGCCCTGAACTCTACGGTTGGCGCCGTCCTGATAGGTTGAAATCTGGCTAAAAACGTATTGCCGCGCAGACGAGCCTGCCGCTACCGCGCAAAGATCTTCCCCGTCCAGGTCATGCGAATCGATGTGCGCGCCCGCCAGATTCAAGAAGGTGGGCGCCAAATCGACCAGACTGACTGGGCGGTCGCAGATGATGCCGCCCTCAAAACGGTCCGGCATGCTCAGCAACATCGGGATACGGGCCGAGGGATCGTGCATACTGCGCTTGCCGTAGCAGCGGTTCCGGCCCAGGAACTCGCCATGGTCCGAGGTGAACACGATCAGCGTGTTTTCGCGCTGCCCGGAATTCTCGAGGGCGTCCAGAATCCGTCCGGCCTGGTAATCGACAAAAGAGATACACGCGTAGTAGTAGGCGACTATCAGACGTACAAGATGTGGGTCGCTGCCCTGGTCGCGGTACTTGTAGCGGTTCTGCATCCGGTTCGCATAGGTCAAAAGCGCCTCGTGTTCTTCGGGAACGAGCGGCAGCGGCATCATGGGTTCACGATATAGTTTGTGCCAGGGATTGGGAGGGGTTAACGGTGGATGCGGATGGATAAAGCTGGAAAAAAGATACCATGGCCGGCCGCTGTCATTCGGGTCGCGCAGGAATTCGATGGACCGGTCGGCGATCCATTGTGTCGGATGGTCGGCGGCAGGCAATTGGGACGGTTGGGGTATGTAATACATTTCGCCCCGAATACCATGGGGTTCACAGATATGGTGGTAACCTTTCTGATGAAGATAGCGCAGATAATCTTCCCGTTCCAGTTCCTCCATCGACCGCAGTCCACCCTCTTCCTGGATCAGGCGGGTTTGGAAACCGCGCAGGGCATGCCGGTCGGGTGTGAAATGGCACTTGCCGATGCCGTGCGTACGATAACCGACACGGGTCAATCCGTCCATGAAAGTGTCGCGACCATCGCTGGGCATGCAACTGTTCTCATAACAGCCGGTGTGCATGGGGTACTGTCCGTGAATCATCGAGCAGCGCGCCGAAATACAAACCGGCGAAGGACTGAAAGCGTTGGTGAACGCCACGCCGTCCGCAAACAGACGATCGAGATTCGGAGTCTTGATCACCCCGTTGCCGAGCGCATGAATGGTGTCCCAACGCTGCATATCGGTGAACAGATGAAGAATGTTGGGCTGATTGTTCATCTTATTTAAAGTGTTCCCTTCGGATAGATTCCATTACGTTTGCGAGGCACTGATGAGGCACTGATTATGGATAAAACGGACATGACCAGGCCATATTGGTTTTATCCGTGGTGACACGGATATAACAGAAATCGCCCGGTTTCATCGGGACGGTCACGTCGTTTCTACGAAGAACGCGTTTATCCTTGTCGGGATGCAATCTTTGCACGTCGACGCCGTTCAGAACCACGGCTGTTTCCGCGATACCGTCTTCGGAAGCGGCCTTGATTTCGATCCCCTGTTTGTCATTTCGATCCCGGAACTTGACGTCCAGATAAATCCGGCTCTGGGTAGTGGCGTATGTTTGATGGTTTTTGATGGCGTCGAACACGGTTTGCCGTGAAAGGGTAGGGGTCATGACGGCGGTGTATCCGGAAGGGCCCGATACATGCGGCTTGGGTGGATAGCTTTCGTTATG